>JAYSOC010000158.1:0-5031 GCA_043723285.1 Ferruginibacter sp.
GAAAAAACTATTCTTTGTACCAGTTTTATGTGTTAGTGTTTTTTTTGCAAATGCACAAGCTGTAACTAGTGTAGATGAACATGCGGGGCACGACCATGCAAAACCAACAACAACAATGGTTTCGGGTGCTGAATCAAAATCTTCATCAGTTTCTATGGATGTAGCTGCAAATACTCCAAAACCAGTTGTAGAAGAAACCCTTGCACTAAAAGAAACCGAGTTCAATTTTGGTAAAATTCCGCAAGGAAAACCAGTAACCCATATATTTACAGTATCAAATACAGGAAAAACAGCTTTTAAATTAGATAATGTACAGGCTAGTTGTGGTTGTACTACGCCAGTTTGGGATAAGGAAAAAGTAATAGCAGCTGGTACAAGTTCTGAAATTACAGTTGGTTACAACGCTGCAGCTGAAGGGCCATTTACAAAATCTATTACTATTACTTATAATGGCTCACAAAGTAAAGTTATTCAAATAAAAGGTGAAGTTTGGAAAACGCCTACATCTAGTGCGCCAATAAATACAGAATTAAACGATTTGAAAAATTAAAAGTCAAATAAAAAAACAATAAACTTAAAAAACTCAAAAACAAAAAAACATGAAAAAAGTATTATTTTCTCTTACAGCACTAGTTCTTTCAGCAGCTGCATTTGCGCAAGTAAAATCTGATGATATTGCTAAAATTAAAGTAGAAACAGTAGAGATGGGTAAAATACCACAAGGTATTCCTGCTCCTGCAGTATTTACAGTAACTAACATTGGTAAAACCGATTTAATTATTGAAAGTGCATCTCCAACTTGTGGTTGTACAATTGGTGATTATACAAAAACACCAATTGCTCCAGGTAAAACAGGAACAATTACTGCTACTTATAATGCAGGTGGTGTAGGTGCTTTTGAAAAACATATGAATGTAAAATTTGCAGGTGCAGAAGATATGAAAAGCATTACTATTAAAGGTGAAGTTTTGAGTGCTGATGATTATGCAAAAGTAAAAGGCGGTATTCCTGCTGCTCCTACTACTTCAGCAGTAGTAGCAACTCCTGTAAAAGCTACTGCAGTGGTACCTGTACCGGCAGCTTCAAAAAAAATGGCAAAAGTAAAAGCAGCAAAAAAAGTAAAAACAGCGGCAACTAAAGTAGCTGCTTAATACTAAAAATAATAATTATAAAAAACCTTCGCTGATGCGGAGGTTTTTTTGTTAGATTGCATGTCAGATGGCTGAGAGCATTTAGCAGTGGGCAATTTGAAGTGGATAATTAAGCTGGTAAAACAATTTAGCCATTCAACAATAAAACAATTTAACCATTCAACAATAAAACAATTTAGTCATTCAACAATTTAATATGCAATACAATTACGGAATGATAGGCCTCGGCACAATGGGATGCAATTTAGTTTTAAACATGAGCGACCATAATTTTAGTGTGGCAGGTTATGATAAAGATGCTAAGAAAACGGATAACTTAGATAAACTTGGCGATGGAAAAAATGTAAAAGGATTTAATGATGTGGCGGCATTTGTACAATCTTTAGAGTTGCCCAGAGTAATCATGCTACTCGTACCAGCTGGGCCAATTGTAGATGCGGTGGTGAATGATGTAAAACCATTTTTTGGGAAAGATGATATTATTGTGGATTGCGGTAATTCGCATTTTACAGATACGCAAAGACGCATTGATGAACTGGCAAAAGAGGATTTACATTTTTTTGGGCTTGGCATATCTGGTGGAGAAAAAGGTGCAAGGTTTGGCCCAAGCATAATGCCAGGTGGCAATGTAGATGCTTATAAAAGAATAGCACCAATGCTAGATGCCATATCAGCAAAAGTAAATGGCGTATCATGTACAGCCTACATGGGCACAGGAGCAGCTGGGCATTATGTAAAAATGGTACACAATGGTATTGAATATGCTATTATGCAAATGATAGCAGAAACATATCATCTACTAAAAAAATATGCAGGGCTTAGCAATGAAGAATTGCATACTGTTTTTGATACATGGAATAAAGGAAGGTTACAATCTTTTTTGTTAGAAATAACAGCAACCATTTTTACAGAAAAAGATGACTCAGGTGATGGAATGCTAGTTGATAAAATAAAAGATACGGCCAAACAAAAAGGAACTGGTGCATGGATGAGTCAAGATGCAATGGCAACGGGTTCTCCCATACCTTCAATAGATGCATCTGTAACGGCAAGAATTTTATCTTCTATGAGAGATGATAGAGCTATAGCTTCAAATATTTTTAGTGGTATTGATTTGAGTATAACAACGGATGATAAAGCTGGGTTTATAAAAATGATGGAAGATTCATTGTATGCTGCATTTATCATCACTTACGCACAAGGTTTGGCTATGCTAAAAACATCATCGGACAATTATAAATACAATACCGATTTAAAAACGGTAGCAACAATATGGCGTGGTGGTTGTATTATTCGTGCAGCTATGTTGGAAAATATAATGATAGCTTATGAACAAGAGCCAGCATTAAAAAACATTTTGAATAGCCAACATTTTAGTGAAGTTATAAAGACTTCGCAAGCATCATTAAGAAAAGTTGTACAGCTTGGTGCGCATGTTGGTATTCCACTACCATCGTTTGCTGCTTCATTAAATTATTTTGATGCATATAAAAGTGCATGGCTACCAGCAAATCTTATACAAGCACAAAGAGATTTTTTTGGTGCACATACTTATGAGCGATTAGATAAGGAAGGAGTTTTTCATACGCAGTGGGGGTAAAAGCATTGTTTGTTGTTTGATTGTTTGTTGTTGAATTATTTGGTGTTGGTTTGTTTGTTGTTAGGTAGTTTGTTGTTGCATTAACTTTTAAAAAAATTGAACTTTAAAATACGCTTCGAATTTAAAAAATTAGCAGATTAGCACATTAGCAAATCAGCACATTAAATCATTATGGATATAAAAAAAACAAACCCCACCATCATCACCATATTTGGTGGCTCTGGCGATTTGACTTGGCGTAAGCTTATACCTGCACTGTATAATTTATTTTTAGATAATTGGCTCAATGAAAAATTTAGCATTATTTGTACAGGGTTAGAAGATACAAAGCAAGAAGATTTTATTAGCCGTTTACAAAATGGTATAGATCAATTTTCTCGTAGAGGTAAATCTGAAAAAGAAAAATGGAATGTATTTTCACAATTTATTAAATACAAAAATGCAGATTTTACCAAAATAGAATTTTATAAAGAATTAAAAAATGAGGTAAACGCATTTGAAAAAAATGCAAATGGCTTTGCTCATAAATTATATTATTTGGCTGTAAACCCACAGTTTTTTGCAACTATAGCAGAATTGCTAAATGAAAGTGGTTTGGCGGCAGATAAAGAAAATGCAAGATTAATTATTGAAAAACCTTTTGGCACAAATTTAGAAACAGCTAGAGATTTAAACAAAAAATTGCTTTGCATATTTGATGAAAAACAATTGTACAGAATAGATCATTACCTAGGTAAAGAAACCGTGCAAAATTTATTGGCATTTCGTTTTGCCAATGCCTTATTTGAACCTACATGGAACAGAAATTAT
The DNA here is from genome assembly GCA_043723285.1 of Ferruginibacter sp. Taxonomy (GTDB): domain Bacteria; phylum Bacteroidota; class Bacteroidia; order Chitinophagales; family Chitinophagaceae; genus Ferruginibacter. The sequence goes on from JAYSOC010000158.1 coordinate 3,562, forward strand.
ATAGACCATGTACAAATAACCGTAAGCGAAAAAATTGGTGTAGAAGATAGAGGTGGTTATTATGATAAGAGCGGTGCCTTAAGAGATATGATACAAAACCATGTAATGCAATTACTCTGCTTGGTAGCCATGGAACCACCTGTAGCATTTGAGGCAGATGAAATTCGCAGCAAAAAAGTAGATGTATTGCATGCCGTAAGAAAAATAAAAAGAGAAGATGTACATGATTATGCAAGTCGTGGTCAATATGGTGCAGGCTGGCAAGAAGGTACACAAGTAAAGGGATACAGAGAAGAAGAAAAAGTTTCTCCGGAATCTAATACAGAAACTTTTGCTGCATTAAAATTATTTATAGACAACTGGCGCTGGAGTAATGTGCCTTTTTACATACGAAGTGGCAAGCGAATGCAACAAACCATGAGTGTTATTACCATTCAATTTAAACCTGTACCTCATCAATCATTTCCTGAAGAAGCTATAGAAAATTGGCAACCGAATAAAATAATTATCAACATACAGCCTGATATGGGTATTCGCATTCGCTTTCAGGCAAAAAAGCCTGGTTTGCAAATGCAACTAAACCCTGTTGATATGTTATTTAATTATAGCGATACTTATACTGCTGGTGTGCCAGAAGGATACGAAACTTTATTGCTAGATGTAATAGAAGGCGATGCCACTTTGTTTATGCGTGCAGACCAAGTAGAAGCTGCATGGGATGTGGTAATGCCAATATTGAGTGTATGGACAAACAATCCATCTATAAATTTCCCTAATTATGCCGCAGGTACTAATGGTCCAGAAACAGCTGAGGCAATGATTGCAAAGACGGAAGACAATTGGATGATGATTGGGTTTGATAAGAAGAAATAGAGTTGAAGGTTTAAGGTTCAAAGTTTAAGGTTATGAATACAGTTACCCATTTTAATACGCCCGAATTATTGGCTATAGCTGCAGCTAATTATTTTGCAAAGCTTGCTAATAATTGTATAAAACAAAAAGGCAAGTTTACTGTAGCATTATCAGGTGGTAACACACCAGCATCCATGTATGCATTGCTTACATCGCCTATATACAAAGAAATAGATTGGAAAAATATTTATGTTTTTTGGGGAGATGAACGCTGTGTAGCCTTAGACAGCAGTGATAATAACGCTTTCAATGCTAAAAATATTTTACTTGATAAAGTACCCATTCCTAAAAAAAATATTTTTATAATCCCGGTAGATGAAACACCTACCAATGCTGCCATTTATTATGAAGCTACCATAAAAATATTTTTTAAAACAGACAAACCAGTTTTCGATTTAATTTTATTAGGCATGGGCGATGATGGACATACGGCGTCCTTATTTCCTCACACAAATATTTTGCAAGAAAAAAATAAATTGGTAAAAGAACTTTTTTTAGCAGAAAAAAATACTTGGCGTGTTAGTTTAACTGCGCCAATCATAAATGCAGCTGCACATA
>JAYSOC010000159.1:0-5028 GCA_043723285.1 Ferruginibacter sp.
TGCACATAAATTATTTCTAGTAGCAGGTAAAGCAAAAGCGGTCATAATTGATGTTGTTTTGCATGGCGAAAAAGATATAGAAAAATACCCTGCGCAAGAGATTGAAGATGCAGAATGGTTTGTAAGTGTATAGTGTTTTAAAAATGGTATTTCATCCCTATAAGAAAGCCAAGTGCATTAGAGTAAAATTTCACATTGCTATTTTTATTTAAAGGATTGAGACCAATGCGGGCATTAGGCATACCATTTAATGAAATGTTTTTTCCTATTTTATAAGCAAAATCAACCCCAATATTTGCATTAAAATAATTTTTGTTTACACCCTCTATTTTGGTTATTTTTTGCGTATCATCGCCTTCTACCCTAGTTGTAACTTTTTGTTTTACCAAAATATTTGCCGCTACGCCAAGCATAGGACTTATTTGAAATTTGCGTACTTGAAAATGGTATAAAATATTTAAAGGAACTGAAATATATTGTAGCGTATTTTTTGTATTATCCAACATTGCACTATCGCCCACGTTTATTACCGTTCCTGCTTTAGAATTTATATAAGTAGCACCCAATGAGCAATTATTTTTATACTTTATTTCCCCAATTGCATTTTGCTCAGCAAATACTTTTTTGGGTCTTACTTCGGTAGTGGTACTTGTAAAACCAATACCAGATTGTATCGTAATTTTTTCACAAAAAGAATAGTTTAGCAAAACGCCTGCACTAAAAGAAGTTGCTTTGTGTTCCTCTCTTTTTATTTTATCTCTATCATCTCTTGGTCTATTTCCACTTTGTGAAGGCTGCGTTCTATCTTGATGAAACTTATCATCTTCTAACCTATTAAAGCTAAGCTCGGGAGATGCAAATATTGTTGCAGAAAAAAGATGCGTTCTTTTTGTTTTATTAGCTATATCCTTTACAGTATTAATTTGCAAAGCGGTAATAGTTGTCGGAAAATAAACCCAAGGTTTAAAAATATTTTGTACTAATGGCATTTTTTCAAGTGAAATTATAGATGCTTGTAGTATATTATTTTTAGGGCTACTTTCCTTTTGTATTAATTCATCTTCTATAGCAATACCATTAGTTATGTTTATGTTGGTTTTAGTGGTTGATTTTAATTTTAGTTTTTTTGAATAATAATCTTCATCATTATTACCCATTTCTTCATTACTATAAATTGTATTTTGTTTTACTTTTTTATTTTGCAATGCCAACTTATGCTTAAATATCGTAGCAGTACTTTTAAAACCTTTGCCTATTTTTTCATTTTGCACATCAATACTTTGTGAGAGTGATGTATGTGCTGTTTCATTATCTTTCAAAGTGGGTGTTGGACTTACAGCTTGAGAATTATTTATTTTTTGAGTAGTCGAATTGGGTAAATTACTTTGTGCATCATTTTGAGTAGCATTAATTTTTTGAGTATTTCCCCTTTCAATATTTACTATTTCTTTTTTATCATCTCTTAAAATTATGAAAAAAATACTGCCACACAAAAGCACTAATAAAAGTGCTGCTGCCCTTTTTAAATTTTGATATTTCTTTTTTAATTGTACATGATTATTTTTATCGAAGTTGTTTTCGATAGCTTCCCAAACAGTATTAGACGGCATTTCGCTATATGCCTCTATTGGGATTTTAAAAAAATCATCAATATTGTGTAAATGTTCACTCATAGATAATTAATATTTGCTGCGGCTACTTGCAAACTGCTAGCTACCATTTTTTGTAAAATTTTTCTTGCATCCGATAGGTTCGATTTTGAAGTACCTTCTGCAATATTTAATAATTCTGCAATTTCTTTATGCTTCAAGCCTTCAAAAACGTATAGATTAAAAACTATTCTATAATTTGGGGAGAGATTATTTATCATTACCAATAACTCTTTGGTGGCAATATTAGAAGATGTATTTTCAGGAATTGCAAAATCAATATCTGCAATATCGCTGTGGGGTACGGCATACAAAATTGGCTTACTCCTATATTTTTGTAATGCACAATTCACTATTATTTTTCTTACCCAACCTTCAAAAGCACCTGCATTATTGTATTGATGTATGCAAGTAAATACTCTAATAAAACCTTCTTGCAATATTTCTTCTGCACCTTCTTTTGTGCTGCTATACCTCAAACAAACTATAAACATCGTAGGCGCTAACTGTTTGTACAGTTCCGCTTGCGAAAACCTGTCATTTTTTAAACAGCCTTCCACCAGCACATGAATAGGTAATATTTGCTCTGTCGATGTACTCAATTATAATGATGATGTATATATACCTATAAAAGGTTGGGTAAAAAATATTTTTTCTCTGACCCAACTGTATTTAACAATACTGCATCAAACCTAAAGTAGGGCTTTTACACCCAAACAAATTATTTACACAAAAATAGATTTATTATGAAAAAAATTATGATTTTATCGGTAGCATTTTTATCTACTTTAGTATTGTTTACGTCTTGTAAAAAAGAAAAAGCAGACGAAATAAAAAATGTAACACTTAATGTAACTATCAATGCAGGCGAGACTTACAAATTAGATTTAAGCCAATATGGTGATGCGGATGATATTGCAACTATTACTAAACAAGCTGCAGATTTTGCTACTAGTGAGATTGTAAAAATAGGCACAATTTGGGAATATGATTTTATGAGAGCGGGTAACCCTAAAGCAGGTGGTAATGGCACAGAAACGGTAGTTCTAAAAGTAGCAGAGCCTGCAAATAGACGACATGTTGATGAAACAAATATTACCATTAATATTACTATTCTTTAGTTGTGAAAAATACTTGGTTGTTATTTGATATTTTTAGTTTTTAGTGAGCGCTAAATACCGACTTTCTATTAAAAAGTTTTGTAATTATAGTTTTTAGTTTTAAAAATACTTTCTATTAATGGAAAGTATTTTTTTATGCTTCAAATAAATCATCCATTGTTATTTCATTTTGTACAATAGACCGAGCATATTGATTTTGTAGCAAACCAAAAGTAGTAATCATTGTTAGAAAAACTGCTTTTTTTGTTTGCGTACTTTGCTTAAATGCCCCCACTTTATTTCTTAATTTTAAATCGTAGTCTTTGGTAATTTCAAAAAGATTAATTGAATATTTTATTTCAAATAAATTAATCACCCTATCTTTTCTATCTATCACCAAATCTATTTGTGCACCCACTGATTCACCATCTGAAGTTTTGCTCCAAGTGCTTGTTTCACTATATATGCCTTCAATGCCCAAACGTTTTTTTATGTTTTGAGTATGATCCCAACAAACTTGCTCAAAACTTAAACCAGCCCACACATTGATAGCAGTATCGTTTATTCTGTTTATCCACTGCCCTACCTCATATTTGCCTGCATTTTCTATAAACTTAAAATAAAACAATGTGTAGTAATCCGATATTACGTAAATCTTTTTACTCTTGCGCACACCTAATGGTGTATATGATTTTAAAAAACCACTCTCTTCTAACTCATTTAATTTTACAGAAAAATCGCCACTTGATAATATTTTTAATTGTGTTACTAAATTATCTCTGGTAGCCCGGTTTCCCAATTCGTAAATTTTGCGTAACAATTTTTCGTGCTTTTCAGAATTATTAAAGAGCGAAGAAAAAATAAATTTAAACTCTGCTTTTAATTGTCCTTCGTCACTAAAACAAATACGTTCTATATTCTGTGCTGCACTTTCCCCCTTTTTAATTTGCTCTAAATAAAAAGGAATACCTCCCATTACCATATACAAATTTACTATTTGGTATCTATCTAAAAATATATCTTGCGACTGTAAAAATGCTTCTGTTTCTTGTAAAGTAAATGGCTCTATTTTAAAACGATGTGTTACCCGGTTGTATAAACCGCCTTTATTTCTTATTAATTTATTTATCATCCACGATGCAGCAGAGCCACATACAAATAGTTTCAATCCTTTTTGTGCACTTGCCCAACTATTCCAAAAAAATTCTAACCCTGTTAAGAAATCTGATTTTTTGGTATCAAACCAAGGTAGCTCGTCTAAAAAAATAATTTTATTTCCGCTAACTTTTTCTAACTCTTTTTGCAAGATTGTAAAAGCAGCTAACCAATTTTTGGGTGTGTTGTAAGTTGTGTTAAAAGATTTATTAATGAAAACAATAAAATTTACCAACTGAGTTTTGGTATTGCTATTAGCCAAACCCGTAGCATAAAAAGTAAACTCATTATTAAAATACTCCTTTAATAAAAATGTTTTACCCACCCTGCGTCTGCCATACACTGCTACAAATGCAGGTTTTTCAGCATCTACAATTTCCTTTATTCGCTTTTTCTCAACATATCTACCAAGTATTGGCATATTATTTTTTTTACCAAAAATACAATTATTTATTTAATTTGGTAAATAATCTATAATATTTTTTACCAAAAATATATTTTTGTATATTTTTTGGAAAAGAATAAACGCATTTATAATAGGTATAATTAAATTTATTACAGAGTATATTTATTAAGTATTTTAAAATCAATTATTTAGTATTTAAAGCCCCAAAAACAATATGCTCTAAGTACCCCTCTATATCTTTGGGGTTTTTCTTTTTGCTAAAATCGCTGAGGCGTGGAAGGTGTTGCATAAAATAATATTGCATGTGCGCTGTTTCTACCAATGTACTAGCGAGCGATGCTGGATATTTATATTTTGGATTATACTCTTTAAAAAGCAATGCAATTCTTGCACATAAATCTTTATATGGTTTAAATAATAATTCTTTATTATTCTCATCCACATCTTTACTTAAGTATGTTTTACTTCCTTCTGCAATGGCTATGTAAAATAAGGCTTCTTGGTCTAGCTCACTAAAAACAGCAGACGCATTGTCTTCCCATACCAAAATATCAATCAATTTTTTTATTCTTTCCTCAGCGCTCTTTATATTATTTAGTTGAAAAATTACTTGAAACTCAATAAACGACCAATACCAATCTATTAAATAAATAAGCAGCTTATGTTTGTTTTCAAAATAGCGATAAACAGTAGCTTCTGTACTACCCATTTCTGTAGC
>JAYSOC010000160.1:0-2025 GCA_043723285.1 Ferruginibacter sp.
GACATAAAGTATAATTAATGATTAAATATATAGTCCAAATATAACCAAAAAAATCCAATAACGACATATTGGACTAATTATTTATTCACATTGGTATTAATACTTTGTTTTGGAAAATTTTGTTACAAGATTTGAAATACTTAAAAAATGGTAGCGCTTGAACAAAAAGATTACAAAAGTATAAACTGTTTTTGCAATCGTGTGTTGGCATAAAAAAACCTCCGTTTTTGGCGGAGGCTTTTAAGAGAAATATTTAGGATTATAATTTTGTAACATTATCCAATAATATATAAACATATTTTGGAAATTGTCCTATACGGAAATAACCTTTGCCTTCTTTTAAATTAGCAGTAATCTCATTGGTAAAAGGATAGTTAGTTGCATTGAAAGTAGCATTAGGGCCATTAAAATAATTGTATAAAATATTTGTATTAGTAGTACCTATAGATGCATTTGCAGCAGTGATATATGAAATAGCTGCTCCACCATCTTGTCTCGAAAAGAAAGCTAAAGTATCTCTACCAGTAATACCGGTATAACCAGCAAGTGTTAAATTACCATTCAATAAACTTTGAGCTTCTCCAAAACTATTTCCATTGTTGAAAACAATTGTAAATTCAGCTTTTGTAAGAGTTGCAGTAGCAATAGTAGTTCTTGAAGCGTCTATTTTTCCAATAAGTTTATATGTTTCTGTAGGTGCTAAATCTGCCTTCTTTTTGTCGCAAGAGGTAAATAGAATATTTGAGAACAACATGCAAAATGCTGATATAGAAAGAATATATTTTTTCATTTTATTTATTTTATTTATTTAATGTATTAATTCTATTTTAATTAAAAATGTACCTCAAACCAAACTGCATGAAATAAGTAGAGCTAGTAGTAAGTAAAGTCCTATATGTAGAAGTTGGTACATTACCACCAAAATCAGATGCCAACTGGAATGTTGGTTTTACTGTGCCTCCTGCAACAAGGGCAGCCACATTTGTTGGTACAAGTATTCCACCATTAGAAACGCTTAGCGCTTTAATTGCTCCCCAATCTTTGTTTAGTAGATTTCCAAAATTAAATACATCTAAGCTAAACTGAATGGTATTTCTTTTCTTACCCACGTTTACAAAAACATCTTGCAATAATTTAAAATCTAATTGACTTCTCCAAGGAAACTGTCCTTCATTTCTTTCTGCATACTGCCCTCTATGTTTGCTTAAATATTTATCTTGATCTACATAAGCAAAGAAGGCATCCACTTGTTGCTGTGGTGTAAGTGTAACTGCGGAAGCGCCTGTGCCAAATGTTTTATTGGCTACAATGTAAGGAAGCAATTCACTAGCATCTTTAGGAATGTAGATAAGATCATTAAAGTTACCATCTCTGTTAAAGTCAGTAGAATATTGGTAAGAGTATCTACTAACCCCACCAGCTCCCTCAGATTTTCCTTCGTAAAATAAAGAAACTGTAGTCTTAAAATGCTTTAAAAATTCTTTTGCATATGAAACTGATGCAATAACTCTATTTGGTACAACAAAACTTGCAGTACCTAACGGAGGATTATTTGCTCCACTTACTGTAGGTGTTGTTTGCCAAGCAGAACCTGGCTGATCTCCACTACCATCAAATAAGTTTGAGGCAATTGAACCTGTGTAGGCAATAGTTGCTGCAAAACCTTTGGAGAATAATTTCTCCAACTTTGTAGTAAAAGATGCATAGTAACCTTTTGTACCATTCTTAAGCACATAAGTATTAAATGCAGATGTACCACCAGCAGTTGGAAGACCCGCTGCATTTAATGTATTTATAAATTTCAAATTGTTTGCAGCTGGATAAATCATTCTATTATCAGCATAACCAGCATAATTTAATGCAGCAGGAGCTACTAAATTTGGATTATCAAATACTGCTGAATATAAATCTTTGTTAAATACTCCTTCCATTGTTAGGATTAACCCTTTTGCAATTCTTTTGTCAAATGCTAAACTTGCTTTAAATGCTTGAGGGAATCTAAAATCGCTAGATATTGCAGAAATT
>JAYSOC010000161.1:0-2020 GCA_043723285.1 Ferruginibacter sp.
TCAGTAGTTGCATATTTTGAAGAATCTGTTGCTCTTCCTTCTAAAAAATAAGTAGCATTGTTTTGCAACATTTTATCAAAATCGCCAGGTGCGGCTAAAGAAATATTTCCATTGGCATCGCTTATGTATGCGCTGTTGTAAACACCCCAGTCGCCATCTCCCGATACTTGGCAACCAATACGACCAACGGCATACGCTATCATAAGAGCCATGGAAGCAGAGTCGCAAAGGTGGGAAATTTTTATACCTTTTTTATAACCAAAATAACAAATGGCAATAGAAGCTAAAATTAATCCACCATAAAATGTAAGCCCGCTTACCGAAAATAATTGTCCGATGGGGTCTTTCATAAATACATCCCAATGCTCAAAATTATCAAACAACTTTGCACCAAGTATTCCAAATATTAATCCTAAAATAATAATATCTCCTACTCTATCGTGTGGCCAAATGCGCACCAATCTTTTTTCAGGAATTTTTAATTTTTGCTTATTTTTTTCGTTCCATTTTACAGCAATAAGTACTGCTGCCATTAATAAACCACCGATAATGCTTCCTTCTTTTGAAAGTAAATAATGTTGCGGACTTACTTCGGGCGCACGACTAAAAATTAAACCTAAAAGTTTTGCGCCAAAAATAAAACCAATAACGCCATTAAAAAACAATTCGAGAAGTGTAGCTGGTTTACCTACTGTAATTGTTTCGCCAGATGGATGAAGCAACCCAAGCTTTTCTCTTCTTTTAAGCTCGGCACTTAATACAATAGCGGCCACAATAAATGCAAGCGCCACAAAAAGACCAAACGTATTAAAGATTTTGAGCCATTGCCATTCAAGGCCAAACCAATCTTTAAAAACGTAATATAAATTTGGATACATTAGCTGTATTTAGAAATTTTAAGAGTAGTGCAATATAATAAAAAGTCATCGTGCATGGTTTCCTATTTAATGTTGATTTTTAAAACAACTAAGAAACCAATATACGATGACCTAAAAATATCTGCAATAATTAATTACAATGTGTAGCAAATGCTCCTTTCAAATTATCGGCAATCATTTGTGCACTACGACCTTCTATCATGTGGCGCTCTATCATATGCACGAGTTGTCCATCTTTAAACAACGCTATTGCCGGCGATGATGGTGGGTATGGCATTAAATGTTTGCGAATTTCGTTTACTGCTTCTACATCAAAACCTGCAAAACTTGTAGTAATATGGTCAGGTTTTTTCTCAGCAGTATTTACAGCCATCAACACACCCGGGCGTGCCGTGCCTGCGCTACAACCACAAACCGAATTTATCATTACCAAGGCTGTTCCTTTTTCTGCTAATGTATTTATAACATCATCTGCGTTCAACATTTCTTTAAAACCATTCTCGGTTAATTCTTCCTTCATCGGAATTACTATTTCAGCTGGATACATATATTTTATTTTTAGACTGCAAAATTACATGCTAATCGTCAAACCTTAACATGCAAGTTTTACAGGATTGTTAATTTATAAATGCCTTTATGACGCATAAATTTCGACAAAATTGTCACAATGGCACATAAAGTTGATTGGAATACAATTTGAAACTAAGAAAGCGTAACAAAAATTAAAAACTTAAAAACAAATAAACATGTCGTACGTAAAAGTAAACAACAACTATCGCTCACTAGATGGATTAATGAAAGAGATTTTCAATGAATTTCCATCGGCAGTAAGCAAAGCAGTTAGAGAAGATGTATTGAATTATCCGCCTGTAAATATTACAGACAAAAAAGAAATGTACCTCGTAGAACTTTCTGCACCTGGTTATGAAAAAGCCGATTTCAATATTAAATTGGATAACAACATTCTTACCGTAAGTACGGAACAAAATGAAGAAGCTGTTGTAGAAAATGAAAAAACGATTCGCAAAGAATTTACTGCAAAATCTTTTATACTAACTTGCTTTAATAATTCCGAATTTAAAATTTAATAAAGTTTTCATATCTTCTATTCTATCACTAAATGTTTTGAAAAATGCTTCAAC
>JAYSOC010000162.1:0-2018 GCA_043723285.1 Ferruginibacter sp.
TTAACATTGTTTACAATCAAATCTAAATCACCATCATTATCCAAATCTGCATAAGCAGAACCATTACTAAAAGATGGTTGTGCTAATCCACTTGCTTCAGCTGCATCTTCAAATTTTAACTCACCTTTGTTTTTAAAAAAATGATTGGGTACAGGTGTTGATGGCATACTATCTACAATTTGTTGCATGTTTTCTTTTTGTCCACTCGCTGCCATTTTTTGTATTACATCATTAGCAAAAAAATCTATAAAATCTTGGTCTATTACATCTTTATAAATGCCATTGCTTACAAAAATATCTTGCATGCCATCGTTGTTGGCATCAAACATCAATGCACCCCAACTCCAGTCGCTAGCTGCTACGCCGCTGTAATGCGCTGTTTCTTCAAATCTATTATTGCCAGTATTTATTTGCAAAGCATTCTGTTGTATTTGCTCATAAAAACCTTGTCTTTTCTTAAACTGATACGTATCAAAATTCTCAAAACTCGAAGTAGTTTTTAAACGCTTATCGTCACTCGGCAACATATCTGTTGTAAAAATATCGGGTCTTCCGTCATTGTTTACATCTGCTGCATCTGCACCCATAGATGCTGTGCTTGTGTGTCCCATTTGATTTTGTAAGTCTTCTTTAAACGTTCCATCTTTTTTGTTGATGTACAAATAATCTCTTTCAAAAAAATCGTTGCTAATGTATATATCAGGGTAAGTATCCCCATTTACATCACTTATTGTTACGCCTAATCCAAAACCAATAAGGCTGCCGTATATATTTGCTGCAGCACTTACATCGGTAAAATGCCCATTATCATTTATAAATAATTTATCGCCGCCACCTTTTGCAAAATCTGCTATTGGCCAATCTGCAGCTCTTAGTTCTCTTTTATTACTATAGTTAAGGGTGTTTACAGGTATAAAACTATTGTTTAAAATATAACAGTCAAGGTCGCCATCTTTATCATAATCAAAAAAGGCAGCGTGAGTTGTATAGCCAGTTTCGTCTAAGCCATACTCTTTTGCTTTTTCTGTAAAAGTGCCATCATGATTATTTATAAAGAGTTTATTGTAATCTTTATTCTTCCATTTGTCATATCCTGCACTGCATACGTAAATGTCTAGCCATCCATCTGCATTTATATCCACCATTACTACCCCTGTATTCCATTTGCCTTTTTCTTCTATGCCAGCTTTCGCACTTATATCTTCAAAAGTAAAATTACCTTTGTTCAAATACAATTTATTGCTGCCTTGGTTGCTCGTAAAAAATACATCTGCCAATCCATCGTTATTTAAATCGCCTGTAGCTACGCCGCCGCCATTATAAAAATTACGATAACTAAAAATATTAAACTCAGGGGTGTTTTCTACTTTGTTGGTAAAATGTATACCAGTTGTTGTAGAATCTTGTAGCTGAAAAAGGGTAGGGCTGCTGTTCTTTTTTTGATGGCAAGAAATAAGAAGTAAAATTGTATTTGTGTAAATGAATACTATTTTTAGGACTTTCATTAGTGGATTTTTCTAGGATAATAATCTTATAAAAGTTCTTTGATATTTTGAATAAAGTTTTTTGTTGTGAGTAACAATTCTTCTACCATTTGTTCATCAAAATCATACATATCTCCGTAATCACCTTGCTGACGCAAATTCATCAGATCTGAAAATACTTTACCCATATCCATTGATAGTTTTCCATTCTTTACAAAATGTAAATAAAATTGTGTTTTCAAACCAGCATGCGTTTGAGTTTTAATTTCAGATTTTAAAAGTAGCGATCAAACAATATAATAACATTCATAATATAGTCTATTCACACAAGCACTTAAACTTTTATTATTGAACAATAAATTTGCGTCTTTGAGGGCTTCATCACATTTTTGTAAACGATACTTTATATATTCATTTTGATAATCACTCATAATAATAGCCCTTCTTTTCTTATGTTTTCATACAATGGAGTTATTTTATGCCTTGTGTTCCAATCGTTTTTTGCATATACAAACGTTGAAATTGCCGCATTTT
>JAYSOC010000163.1:0-5002 GCA_043723285.1 Ferruginibacter sp.
GCATCGGTTCCTTAGCCAAACTTTTCAAAGCGTCTAAAAATCCATTTTCTTTTTTGTACTGCAATGTATTCTTTCCATACTTTTCCCTTGCAATAATTACTTGCTCATCGGTTAAGCCTTTTATGTTGAAATTATTTGCGGGCATATTTTTAATTATTAAAAAATAGTTTTATAAATCGTAACCTTACTTTTAAATTATAACAATGTCAGCCTGAGCTTGTCGAAGGCGGGTTTGAAGAAGTACAACGGGTTCGACAAGCTCACCCTGACACCCCAATTGTATCGAACTTTTTGTAATTTGAAAAGAGCTTAAAAAACTTTTTATTGGTGCCGCAGCCTGACACTCCAATTAAATCCAACTTTTGTTATTTGCAACCATTACAGTTTTTAAGTAGGAAAGAACTTAAAAATTTATTTCATTGGTTCTTAAAACAAATTTTAATTCCCATTTTCTCTTTTACCAAAAACAATTTTATACAACTGTACCAATACCAGTGGTATTAAACTAGCAAAAATAGATACCATCCACATATCACTGCTAAGCATATTTAAACCCAACACCATTCTCATTTGTGGCAATGCAAAAACCATTATCATAAGTCCAGCACAAATTAATATTGCCAACCATACAAATTTATTTTTAGTAATCTCATTCACCAATAATGTTGATTGTGGCGATGCCATGTTAAACACATGAAACAATTGTGCAAACGCCAACGTAACAAACGCAACATTGTTTGTCGTTTTATCATCTAGCAAAAGATATGCTTTGCAATACAGCGTTGCAGCTATAACAGCTACTGTTATTAAAAAAGAATATATCGAAATTGCCAACCAGTTTTTATTAGAAACAATAAGGTTTTTAGGGTCTCTTGGTGGCCTATCCATAACGGTTTTGTCGCCCTTGCCCAAGCCAAGTGCCAATGCAGGAAACACATCGGTAACCATATTTAAAAATAAAATTTGTAATGGTAATAAAGTTGCAGCAGGCTCTATAAACCCCAATGCGGTCACAATAAATATTTCACTCAAATTGCACGACACAAGATAGATTACAAATTTTTGTATGTTTTGAAAAATTTCTCTACCGTGTGCTACTGCTTCTGCAATGGATGTAAACGAATCATCTTTTAAAACGATGCTTGCCGTTTCTTTTGCCACTTGCGTTCCCCTTAATCCCATGGCAATCCCGATATCTGCTTTTTTTAATGCAGGAGCATCATTTACACCATCACCAGTCATGGCAACAATGTTACCAGCCTTTTGAAATATGGCTACAATTTCTAATTTTTGTTTGGGCGTAGTCCTTGCAAATACAGCCGTTGATAATATCTTTTTCTCCCAATCATCAGACAGTGAATCCATATTTGGCAAATCACTACCAGTAATAACTTGTTGCTCTGCCGCATCTACCAATCCAACTTTTTTTGCAATGTTTAAAGCAGTCAATGGATGGTCTCCAGTAATCATAACTATTTTTATTCCTGCTTTTCTACAGCTCAGTATGGCATCTTTTATATCCAACCTTGGCGGGTCTAAAAAACCAATCATGCCTGCATATACGAGGTTATCCAAAAAATCATCTTTATTAATATCATTTTCTTCTTTGTATGCAAATGCCAATACACGCAACCCATCCGCTGCCATTTTTTCTGACTCAGCAATTATTTTTTTTCTAGCATCATCATTTAGTTTCTTTTCTGTTTCTCCAAATATTATCCTATCACATTTCTCCAACAAATGCTCTACCGAACCCTTTGCAGCTACAAAGTTTCCGATTTTACTTTTATGCAAAGTGCCCATTATTTTAGTATCGGAGTTAAAGGGCATTTCAGCTATTCTTTCGTAAGTTGTTTTTAATTTATCGGCAGTAGTGCCCGATGCATCTGCTACATGTATCAACGCAATTTCTATAGGGTCACCCAATAATTTATTATTATCCTCACCATGTTTTGCTGCGGCATTATTGCACAATGCACCAATCAATATTAATTTTTCTACATTGCTTTTACTTTTTTCAATACTTCCTTCACCATATTTTAATGCATTATTTTCTATACTTACTTTACTATTTTCATCGGGAAAAGAAAACGTATCTACATAAATTTTGTTTTCTGTAAGTGTTCCTGTTTTATCGGTTAAAATAATATTGGTACTACCCAATGTTTCTACAGCAGATAATTTTTTTACAATAGCATTTCGTTTTGCCATAAGCAACATACCATACGCCAATGCCACCGTAGCCACTATTGGCAGGCCTTCAGGAAAAGCTGCCACCGCAAGCGCAATAGATGTTTCTAAAATTAATGCCCAATGTTTTCCTTGCAAAAATCCTGTTACGGCAAATATGGATGTCATTACTAACGTTATCCAAATAAGTTTCATACTGAGTGCAGCAATCTTTTTATCTAATGGTGTTTGCGTTTCTTCATGGCTTTCTACCAAAGAAGTAATGGTGCCCAATTGTGTATTTTCTGCAATACCAGTTATCAGCGCTTTGCCATTGCCATTCATTACAGATGTGCCTTTAAACACCATATTCAATTGGTCGCCAAGGGCAGTTTCTTTGGGAAGTTTTTCAGTATTTTTTTCAGTGGGAAGTGATTCTCCTGTAAGAGAAGATTCATCGCATTGCAATTGATTGGTTTCTACCAAATGTGCATCACCAGGTATTACATCACCAGCCTCTAAAAAAATCAAATCACCAACCGTAATTTTTTCAGAAGGTATGTGCAACATTTTTCCATCACGAATAACTTTGCAAAGTATAACATCCATTTCTTTTAAAGCATTCATAGAGCTACGGGCTTGTAGCTCCATAAAAAAACCAATCAATGCATTTACAAAAATGACTACGCCAATAGCAACAGCTTCTACATAATTTTGAAAATATATGGTAACCGCTACTGCAAACAATAACAAATAAACAATAGGACTTTTAAATTGTAGCAACAACATTAACCATAAAGGCTTTTGCATTTGCGCTGCATATACATTTTCCCCAAACTCTTTTGTACGAATTTCTGCTTCAGATTGGCTGATACCTTTATCAGCATTTGTTTGAAATGATTGTACAATTTCATCTATAGATAAAGTATGAACATATTCGAGAGGGTAATTTATTTTCATAGTTTTTTATTTGCAATGCCTCTATATCAATATGGTCATCTATATTCCTTTTTAAAATACAACTCTATTTCCAACAACATCTTTTTTAACAAGCACTTTAAGTTCCTTGGGTAAAGCTGCAATAATATCCTCCATTTCTCCCTCCGACACAAAATGACCCAATGCTTTAAACACAGTAATTACAGCATGTTTGGCCTTTGCATCGTTTCCAAAATCATAACTTGCAAGTTCTCCATCTTCTTTTCTAATCTCATCTAAAAAATCAGTAAGATGGTTTATGCGGTTAAAATCCTTATCAAATTTCCAACCATCTACATATGCGCCTTTAAGTGCCATGGGCAATTGTGCAATCAACTGAAAAGACTCTTCATGACTTATGCGATTGCGCAACGCATGAAAAACAGCCCGAATAATTCTGCCTGATTTTTCTTTGGGTACATTCAAATCTTCGGCAATGCTATTTACAAATTCATTGCCTTTAGATGCATATTTTTCAAAATTAAAAGACATGGCATATTTTTTTATTTATTTATAATTTAATAATATTACAAATAGAGGATATACAGAACTAGTCACTACATTATTTTTTAAAACAGTTTTCATTTTTTCAAAAGCTTTATCAGCGAGCCTTTCCGCCAGCAAACCTACACCGTAAGTAAAACTATTTTTCAATGCATGCTCACCATATGGTTGTTCTGTAGGTTGATGCTGCAAAATATTGCTAAGCGATTCTTTGGCAATATTTACGGGTTTTAAATTCTCTTTTAGCTGCATCCAATTGTTGCGTATTTTTTCCAACAATGCTTTTTGTTGCATTTCTATTTCTTTCTTTTTAGATTGAAGTTGCTGCATATTTTTAATCTTTTCCATGTTCATTGTTGAATAATTGTGACACAAAAGCGTTCATAATTGGAAACTGAATAAATTTTACCCTTGCTTTCCAAACCAACAGCCCTGCTAATAAATATAAAAAAGCTACTATCAAAAACCCAAGCCACATTTTTCCAATCCAGTAGCCCAAACCCACAGCCAAAGCCATACTTCCAAAAATGATAAAGAAAACAAAAACCATTGCTACCACAATACCAGCTATTATATTCGCCATTATTGCAGAACTTTTTTCAGCTACATGTAGTTTTACCCCTTCTATTCTGCTATCTGCATATTCTTTTAAGGTAGTAGCTAAATCCTCTACTTTGGCAAATGTTTTTTCCATTTTCTTTCATTTTAGGTGGCTACTGTTGTTTAAGCTATTGGTTCTACATTATCGATAGTAGCATTTTTATGTCCCCCTTTTAAAGATGTTAATTTTTCTTTGCCTTTTTCAATGGTTGTTTTTGCGGCATCAGATATTTTTTTACCTGTATCTGTAATTTTCTTTCTTGTATCTTTTCCTTTTGCAGGTGCAAACAGTACGCCCAATACAGAGCCTGCAGCTACACCAACAGCCGCTGCGGTTATTATTTTCTTTTTAGTATTCATAAAATATATTTTTTGTGTGAAATAATATGTGCAAGCTATAGTGTAATAGGTTGTGAGAAAATGATGGCTCTCAACAATTTTACTGATGGATATCAGCAATAAAAATGGGATGTGAAAAAAGGTTAAATTTATAAATGGCTAAAGCCGAATACATTTTGGGCTAAAGCCCAGAACCATTATTTTATGGCCTCCGCCCTGAAGGGCGGAGCAATTCAAAACTTCATTATAAATTGTAATTTTCTCTAACAATATAGGGTTTAATGAAATAGTTCTAGCTTCATGAATTGCCTCGGGCTTTATGAATTGCCTCGGGCTTCATGAATTGCCTCGGGCTTCATGAATTGCCTCGGGCTTCATGAATTGCCTCGGGCTTCATGAATTGCCTCGGGCT
>JAYSOC010000164.1:0-5002 GCA_043723285.1 Ferruginibacter sp.
TTTGCGATGTTGGGGGATTTGAAATTCTTCCGCCCGCAACCGCTGCTTGGCTTTGTACCAAAGATAAATATAACTTACCAATGTTCAGCGATGTTTGTCTAGCCGAAACAAAAGCCCAATAGCGAACTAAATGTTCATTGCTACTTTCCACCGCCACCATATTGCCAAACGCATTGTTATACGAAACCCGTAATCTATTGCATCATCTTCGTTTCGTTCCCTGTCGAGGTGAAAAGAAGTTTGCAGTGCGTAGGGCAAATGAAGCTCTTAGAAAGGTTGGCTTTGTGGTGTAGGTTTTGTGCGCCTTTGTAAGTGCTTTATTTGCAGCGTCGCCTAGTACTACTCGTCTGGTCGATAGTATTTGCTGTCTGGTTAGTAAAAGTATTCGTCTGTATAAGAAAAGTATCCGTCTGTGTTGAAACATTACTCGTCTGTAGGGTAGTTTTGTCAGTCTGGTAGCTAACAATATCCGTCTATACGGTAATATTGTCAACGTGTAAGGGAATATTACCTGTCTGTATGCTAAAAGTATTTGTCTGTAAAGGAATATTACCGTAAGGGTGATAAAAGATAAAACATCCGTTGGAAAATATACAGGCGGGTAGGGAGTTCTAGTATTATAACCTTCTGCGAAACTACCCGACTGTATAAATTATTTCTCTTTTTAGATTAGAGTTTAAATATTTTTAAAATTTGTTTGTTTTTCCCATCATTTATCTCCACAGCATAATATCCTGATTTTAGTCCTGCCATATTTATTTGAAAGTTTTTACCTGTTTTATTAACTCGCAATTGTTTTAATGGTAATAAAGTATTTAATTCTGAAATATTTATCACATACTCTCCCATTGTTACTTTTTTATTTTCTGCATTTAATATAGAAATATTTAGAATATTATTTACAGGATTTGGCGTAGCAATAAAAGATTCGTTATTTAAACTATCTGCATTATTAGCATTTCGAGCATTAAGAGTTTGTAAATTAAAACCATAAATACTGCTTATATCTCCACAAGGACTATTGGCTGTTAATAAAGCTGAAACATAAGTATTGCTATAACTATATATACTTGCCGTTGCACTTAAACTAAAAGAACTACCTGTACCGATGCTAGTCCAATAGGAATTATTAGGATACCATTTTATATTGCTTAAATTTTGCAAATTTGTAAGTTGAATATTAACGTTTACACCACTACCACGAGGTACAATAAAAGTATGTGTAGATCCTCCTACTAAAATTGGCACTGGGGTACTGCTCAAACTAGTTGTAAAATAACCGCTGTAGCTACCTCCAAAAAATACATCCTTTGATACTATTGCAGGAGAGGCAAAACAACTACTGGAAGCATTTGCGGTTATTGTTGCTTGTCCATTTTGTACTTTGGTTAATGTAATTGTATTACCATTTATCTGGAAAGTAACACTACCCGCTGGTACAATATTAGTAACCGACCAAGATACAGTAGAACCTACAGGAAGTGCATATGAATATGTTGCGGTAGTACAAAAGCTTGTTGGACCGCTTATGATAGAAATACAAAAATCGTTACAATCTAACGGAGGTTGTGTTGCACTTTCCATTTCGTTATACAACCATCTACCATTGCGTGGAGTAAAATTAGTATGCTCAATATTGAATAAATTACTAGCAGCAAAATCTTGTGCAATGAATTTATTTGCTCTTGAACCTGTTAAACCATTTACAGCAAAATTAAATGGTTGGTTAAAAGTACTAGCTGTTACATTTTGAACATCTAAAGCACTTGTGATTGGTACAAACGAAAAATCTTTTTGTGAAAACGGAAGTTCAATGTTAGAACGAGCATTAAATAACAAAAACACAATTGACCTCCATACATTACCTAAAAACGTTTTGTCTTTTATATTAATGTTTGGTGTAGTACTTGTTTGCGATATTGGGCCTGTAGTTTCGGTAGATTTTGTGCCGCCGGGTACACCATCCCATGGAATGGTGTTTGCAGGTGAAATTCTTGGCGGAGTATTAGAAGTTGTTTTCCATCCCGTACCTATTAAACCCCAAAATAGCCTAATATTTCTTTCCATAATTACACTACAAATTTGAGACTGGCTACCGAAGGCTGGTAAAGCATTTACTTGTATGTTTAATCTATATTTATTATTAAAAAACCATAAGAGTAAATTTATATTTGCAACAGTACCTTCTTTTTTTAATAATAAGGTGCTTGGCTGCATTATTGGTGTTGCACATTGCGAACCATTGCTAATGGCATAAAAAGGATATGGCGAAGCATAATCTACCATTGTTCTATAAGCCCCGCCGTCCGCAAGAAAAGTATTATTTACCCTGCCACCGTTACCATCTGTTACCCTCAAAATTAATTGCTGTTGGGTAGCTGGCAATGTATTGAGGTAATAAAATGCTTTTAAGTCATCCGACACATTTGCAACCTTCTGCGTTGCAATTTTTACCTCTCCAAAATCATATAAAAAATGCTGCAATCCTATAGGTACATTTGCACCTTGATGTGGACTATCCATGGTGATAAGTTCTTTTGTTTCGGTAGTGTTTGTATTAGTCAGTTTTGTGCGTTTAGCAAGTGCATACCTACTCACAAGCCCGCCCATACTTATACCCATCACAACATTTTGCTCCCTTACACCTACTGCGTTGTTTACTTTTTGGCTATTTATCCAATCTATTGCTTGTAGCAAATAATCTGCATTTTCAGTAATATCTCTCATTGTATAGTAGTCGATAAAAATTAAATCGTAGCCTGCTTCTTCATCTAATTTTTTATTAAAGTCAAATGCAATTGAAAATTCATTTTTATTCCATTCTTGGATGAGTGAATTTATACTGTAGTTATTTGCCTTTAAAAGTTGTGAAGCATCAGTTATATCATATCCTTCTACTACAATAAATGGTTTTACTATGTTATTGGCTAAGGCTGTTCCAATTCTTTTTTTGCTATAGCGTATATATACTTTCATATTTTGATTAAACTTTTGCAGCCGCAAAAGGTCTTGTGTAATCGTTGCATTTGGAATATTTAATAAAATTTGAGGAATGGTGGGGTTTATATTTGAGTAGCTTAAGGGGAATACAGAATATGTAGGATTTGAAATTTCTTGCGGTTGCAATGTATCATACCTGCTTGCTGTATTACCTACGACTACAACATTTACCATCTGTCCTGTGTAACACTCATCTATACTCCCATTTGTATAAATAACTTTTACAGAAAACTTTTTAAACCCACTACTATCTGTATAAGTTTTTGTTATAGGAGAAGCCGCACCATTGCTATAAATATTTTGATAACCTGCTCCATCTAAAAAATTTACTTGTATTGTAGATACCCCATAACTATTATTACCATAAAAAAGAGAGGTATAACCAAGTCTTATTTGGTTGGTAAATTTAGACTCTTGTAGTACAGGCGCTGCCGCAAATGTATGATTGAGTATGTATGGACTTTGTGTACGACCTGCTACATCAAATATTTGGTTACCCACTTTAGTAAAAAGATTTTGCTGCAAAGCATCTTCCCTCAAGCTAGCATAATTGGCACTAAAAATAGCAAGGTTGGTTACCGTATCGTACCGTGATACATCTATCCATTGTTTTACAGAATCTAATGGTGGTACGATAGGTTGTGTAATACGTGCATATATTGGAGGTGTATTGCTTGGTATATTTATGCGGCAGTTTTCAATATCATTATACAAAAAATTATAAGTATTCATATCAGCTATTAAATTGCTATCGCTTAATACACCATTCAGCCATTTTTTATATACTACTTCTGGGCCATATTCATTTAAATAACCTGTGGGTATTTGTGTTTTATCTATATTTTGAAATATAGAATTTAGCTCCGTACGAACTGGGTCTGTTTGTGCAAAGGCACAAAAATTTACCAACAGCAGTGCTGCGAGTGTTATAATTAATTTCATAAAATTTTTTTAAAATTTTTTTAAAGTTTTTTATCAAACCGGCCTTCGGTTACCGTTATAGTTTCGCAACCTGGCTTGATTAATGTGAATTCAAAAGTTCCTGAAAAAATTCCATTTTGTAAATCATATTTTGTCAATATAATTTTCCCTGAATGAGTTACGGTTGAATCTAAATAATGTACATAAGTATTGCAGTTGTTTGAGATAGAATAATTTCTAAAAGTTGCAACTGTAAATGAGTTGGAAATTGCAATGGTATGCTTCAATTTAAAATTTGTTGAGTCAAAAGCGATGCCAAATTCTTCATTAATATTATTTCCCATATCGATTTTTAAGGCTGTAATACTAATAAATCCACCATATCCTCCGTCATAATAAATTTTGAAACTAGGGCTACAAAAAATACTACAATCATTTCTTTGAGCTACCCAAGCCTTACCATTTACAAGGCAGCCAAAAGTATTAGCTCCTGTTTGTGTAGCAGCAGGAAGTTTTGAGAGTTCTGTCGGTTCAGTTTTATCCTTTTTGCATGCTGCGAAAATATTAGTACATGCAATAACACAGAGTAACAATTTTATTTGTTTCATTTCAATAATTTTAGGTAAAAAAATGTGAGAAAAAACGGAATCTATTTTCGAGGTGGTAAAGTTGTGATAGTAAAAATAGTGTTGCGTATGCTGTGGCTTACATCAGCATCAATTCTATTTCCTTTTATTTGGCGAGGTTTTGCCATTGTATTTTTTATTACAAAGTAAATATATGATAGATATTTTGTTTATTTATTGACAAATGTCAAGAAATAAGCAATTTTGCTTCAATACTGTATAATTATGCTGTGTTTGCAGCTCTCTTGCAAGGCTAGCTTCTGTGTGTTGGCTTTGTGCTCCTTGCAAGTGTGCTGCAAACATGTTGATTGTTTTTTTTACTGTTGATTAATGGTATATCTAGCGGTCGGGTTTCGTATAACGGTAGCGCTTGGCGATGTGGTGGAATTTGAAAATCGTCCCCCCGGAACTGCTGCTTGGCTTTGTACCAAAGATTAATACAACTTACCAATGTT
>JAYSOC010000165.1:0-12960 GCA_043723285.1 Ferruginibacter sp.
AAAATCACACGAAGAAGTAATGGCTAAATATGGTAGATAATGATTTCGATAATATTTTGGATTATCTTCAAAAAAACTGGGGCGAAATTGTTGTAAACGAATTTATTTACAAATTAGAAAGAATACTTTCTTTGGTTTCCCAAAAACCAAGCATGTTTCGTCGTTCTTCTAAAATGAATATTCATCAAGTGCTTATTACAAAACACAATTTACTTTTTTATAGAATTATCAAAAATTAAATTGAGCTATTAACCTTATTTGATACAAAACAAAATCCTACTAAAAAACCTTTCTAACTCCTCATCTCCTCCAACTCCTTCTGCATTTTAAACATATCATCTCTCAATCTTGCAGCTTCCATAAAATCCATATCTTTTGCGGCACGATCCATTTCTTTTTTAATTTTTGCAATACCTTTTTCCATGCTTGGTATCGTTTTGTATTCTACAGCATCTTCAGCGGCAATGGTTATTATATCTTCGTCTGGTGCTATAGAATTAGGGTTAGCTGCATCATAACCTTTAATATCTAACACACTTCCTTGTGCAAAAATTTGTTCGTTTGTTTTTGTAATCGTAGTAGGAGTAATGTTGTGCTGTGTATTAAAAGCAATTTGTTTTTCTCTACGTCGTTGCGTTTCATCCATTGTTTTTTGCATGCTCTGTGTTATTTTATCTGCATAAAAAATAACTAAGCCACGTGAGTTTCTTGCAGCACGCCCTGCCGTTTGTGTAAGGCTTCTTTCGTTGCGCAAAAAACCTTCTTTATCTGCATCGAGTATTGCCACTAAAGAAACTTCTGGTAAATCCAATCCTTCTCTCAATAAATTTACACCAACCAAAACATCAATAATTCCCAAACGCAATTCACGCAATATTTCTATTCTATCTAACGTGTGTACTTTGCTATGTATGTATTTCGATTTTACATTTATACGTTGCAAATATTTTTGCATTTCTTCTGCCATGCGAATGGTAAGTGTAGTTACCAAAATACGATCACCCATTTTTATGCGTATATCTATTTCATCTAACAAATCATCTATTTGGTTTATAGATGGGCGAATTTCTATTGGTGGGTCTAGCAAACCGGTTGGTCTTACCACTTGCTCTACCACTGTGCCAGCGCATTTTTCCAATTCATATTCGCCAGGTGTAGCACTTACATAAATGGTTTGGTTTACGAGGTTTTCAAACTCATGAAAATTTTGTGGCCTATTATCCATGGCAGATGGCAAACGAAAACCATATTCAACTAAAGTTAATTTTCTACTTCTATCTCCGCCATACATGCCGCTTATTTGTGGAATACTTTGGTGGCTTTCATCTAACAACACCAAAAAATCTTTTGGAAAATAATCTATCAAACAAAACGGTCTTGCACCTGGTGCACGCTGATCAAAAAACCGAGAATAGTTTTCTATACCATTGCAATAACCCAATTCCTTTATCATCTCAATATCATAATTCACACGCTCGGTTATGCGTTGTGCTTCTATAAACTTTCCAGATTTTTTAAAATATTCTGCTTGTGCAAAACACTCGTCTTGTATTTGACTTATTACTTTTGCCTGCATATCTTTTGGAGCCAAATACAACGATGCAGGAAAAATAGCTGCATCTTCTACTTGTTTGATACGCTTGCCTGTACTAAGTTCTAGCGTTTCTATGCTTTCTATTTCATCTCCAAAAAAACTTACCCGGTATCCATAATCCACATAAGGCAAATTAATATCTACTGTATCGCCTTTTACCCTAAATGTACCTCTTGTAAAATCGCCTTGGCTGCGATTGTACAAAGCATTTACTAGTGCATGCAAAAAGCCTTGTCTGCTTATTATTTGATTTTTCTTTATTCTTATAATTCCATTTTCATATTCTGCAGGGTTGCCCATACCATATATACAACTCACACTTGCTACCACAATAATATCTCTGCGCCCGCTCAGCAATTGTGCCGTGGCTTGCAAACGAAGCTTATCCAACTCTTCATTTATGGCTAAATCTTTTTCTATATAAGTATTGCTACTTGGCATGTACGCTTCAGGCTGGTAATAATCGTAGTATGATACAAAGTACCCAACCGCATTGTCTGGAAAAAATTGCTTAAACTCTCCATACAATTGTGCCACCAAGGTTTTGTTGTGTGTAATAATAAGTGTGGGCCGTTGTGTATTTTGTATTATGTTGGCCATGGTAAAAGTTTTTCCACTACCAGTTACACCTAACAATACTTGGTGCTTCTCTCCTTCGTTTACACCCTCGGTAAGTTTTGCAATTGCATCTGGCTGGTCGCCAGCAGGTGTATATGAAGATTGTAAATTGAAGCGTGACATGTTACAAATTTAAAGCATTCACGCAATGCAGATAATAAAAACTAAAGCATAAATTTTATAGTTCGCTTTTATTTGATGCCATTAAATGTTTCTTATAAAACCAAGCAATAGTAAATGAAGGCACAATGTCTGTTCCAGGAATTATTTCTTCAATAAAATTTATTACTGCACCAATTTGCCCAACTTTTCCTCCAAATGTTTTATAAAAAATATAGGCAGAAATGGGCGCCCACACAACATCTAAAAACTCGGCAATACCTGGTACGATATAACTTGCACAACCTATTAAATCCATCAACAAACAAAAGGCAATATTTGGTAGCGGTTTTTCGTGTTTTATAATTTCCATAGCGTAAAAATAGCTTATTTCTTATCATTTTCTTACCACTCATATATCTTTTAAAACCATTTGTCCCAAATGTAAAATATTTTATATTTAATAAAAAACTTTATAAATTATTGTAAATCTTTTGTTTAAAAATATTTTTAGTACCACAATTAAACAAGCTACTACTTTTTATATGGTAGTTTGTTTTGCATAGTACCAAACAAAGCCTATCTTTGTGTTATCAAAGTAGGAAATAATAGAAATAATAATAAATTTTTTAACCATGAACATAGATAACACAGCAAGCCAAATGCGCAAAGGGGTTTTGGAGTTTTGTATTCTATCTGTAATAAAACAAGGGGAAGCTTACCCTTCGGATATTATTGATAAAATGAAAGCTGCCAACTTAAATATTTTTGAAGGCACATTGTACCCTTTGCTTACCAGATTAAAAAATGCCGAGCTACTTTCTTATAGATGGGAAGAAAGCACAAGCGGACCGCCACGAAAATATTTTAGCCTTACAGAAAAAGGGTTGGCTTTTTATACAGAATTAGAAAGCACCTGGAACGAAATGGCAAATGCGGTAACAACGCTAACGAAATAATGTCAGCCTGAGCCTGTCGAAGGCGGGTTTGGTGAACGAGTCGAGCTCGACAAGCTCACCCTGACAAAATAAATCAACTTCAACCAACAACAATAACCAACATAAAATTAATTTTATGAAACAAGTAATCAACATAAATTTTCAAGGCAGAATAGTTCCAATAGAAGTAACTGCTTACGAAATTTTAAAGCAATACATAGAAAGCCTTACTCGTCATTTTGCTGCAGAAGAAGGCAAAGAAGAAATTATAAACGATATAGAAAATCGTATTGGCGAACTTTTTCAAGAGCGTATAAAAGCAGGTGCTACTTGCATTGTAGATGATGATGTAAATGCAATTATAAAAAGCATTGGTCGCCCCGAAGATTTTGATGATGCAGAACCAGCAGCTAGTACAGAAAATCAAAAAGCACAAGAAAGCACCAACCAACAACAATCTACTTTTACTACAGCAAGCGGAAGAAGAAGATTGTTTAGAGATGAAAACCACAAAATATTAGGCGGTGTTTGTAGCGGTATTGCCAACCATTTAGATATAGATATTGTAATTGTAAGAATCGTATTTTTAATATTAATTGGCATTACTTTTATTCCTTACATTATTTTATGGATCGTAGTGCCAAGCAGTGCTACTACTGTTATAGGGAGCCGTCGTAAAAAATTATTTAGAGATACCGATGATAAATATATAGCTGGCGTGTGTAGTGGTATTGCAAATTATTTTGGAATAAATGTATGGATACCTAGATTGTTATTTTTACTTCCTATGTTATCAATATTTGGTAGGAACGGTTGGGATGGCCCATTTGGCATGTTCGATAATGTTCATTTAAATTTTGATTTTGGAACTTTCTTTATCTATGTCATTTTATGGATAGTATTACCAGAAGCAAAAACCACTGCCGAAAAATTAGAAATGAAAGGTGAGAAAGTAGATATGAATTCTATTAAAGAATCGGTAGTAGAAGAAATGAAAGTTGTGCAACAAAGGGTGCAAAAATTTGGTAAAGAAGCAGCATCTGTAGCAGGCGAAAAAGGAAAAGCATTTGGCGCCGAGGCGAGCACTTTGGCAAGAAGGAGTAGTACATCTTTGGGTGATGTAATTGTAATATTATTAAAAGTATTTGTTTATTTCATTTTGGGAGTAGTTGGGTTTTCGCTTGTGGTAGGTTTGTTTGCCTTTGGTGCAGCAGCCGTTGGCGTTTTTCCTGCAAAAGATTTTTTATTGAAAGATGGTTTGCAAAACTGGCTTGCATGGGGCACACTGTTGTTCTTTATTATTGCGCCAATGATTGGGGTTATTACTTGGATAATAAGAAAAATAACAAAGGTAAAAACTGGTAGTAAAATGTTGCGTTTGGGTTTTGGTGCAATGTGGGTAGTAGGCTGGTTTTGTATTATTTTTCTTTTTGCAAATGTGGCTAAAGATTTTAAACGCCAATCAAATATAAATGAAGAGCAAGTCGTATTATCTAACCCTAAAATAAATGCTTTAGAAATTACCACACAGGGGTTAAGTCGTTATCACAACAGCATTCAGTGGTTTAGGATGGAGCCTTTTGATAACATTGATGAAGACACCGCTTACATAAAAAACATACAAGTGCATATTGCAAAATCATTAAACGATAGTTTTAATGTAACATCTATGAAACTTGCAAGGGGTGCTACAAAAAAATATGCAGACACTTTAGCCTCTCTTATAAATTTTAGTGCAACTCAAAAAGATTCTATGCTAATTATTGATAAAGGAATTGCCATAAATAAAACAGATAAATTTCGCAATCAAAAAGTTATTTTAACCGTATATGTGCCTGTAGGTAAAAAAATAAAAATAAACGGCGCTGTTGGAAGAACAACAAATATACGTTTTGATGGTATGACTGTAAGCGATACAGATTTTGAGAATATTGATTTTAATAATATTGAGAGTAATTGGAACGAAGGTGTATGGTATATGATGACAAAAGATGGTCTAGTTACTTTAGATGGAAAATCTTCTAGCTCTTACAAAAAAAATGGCGTAAAAATAAATGAGAATGGTATTTCTGTAGATGAAAATGCTGATGCTGAAAATACAAATGAAGATGAAACAGGAACATATCGTTATGATGATAAAACGCCTTTAAACAAATTTGATTCTATAAAAATGAATTTAAAAAAAGAAGAAAAGCGTTTTAAAGATTCTTTAGAAGAAGAGAAAAAGAAAATAGATAAACAATTAGATAAATACAACAATAAAGAAACATCTTTATTATACAATATATTGCCCAATAATTTATTGATGCGGTTTATAAATTAATACAATACGGTTGTTATGTTGAGGTTGAATAAAAACCCTGTTGGAAACAGCAGGGTTTTTTATTGCCTTTTGTAATTACATTTGCAGCACAAAAACTTACACATGAAGAATACTCCTTTTACCAACAAACACATTTCTCTTGGCGCAAAAATGGCCGAGTTTGCTGGTTTTAATATGCCTATTTCTTACACTGGTATAAATGATGAGCATGCTGCCGTACGCAACAATGCAGGTGTGTTTGATGTGAGCCACATGGGCGAGTTTATGCTAAAAGGAGAATATGCATTGGATTTGATACAACGCATTACCACCAACGATGCAAGCAAACTAACCGCTTGCAAAGCACAATACAGTTGCATGCCAAATAATGATGGCGGCATTGTAGATGATTTATTAGTGTACTGTATAGAAGAAAATAAAGTTTATATGCTTGTCGTAAACGCTGGCAATATTGCAAAAGATTGGGCGTGGATTACAGCACACAATACCAACAATGTGCCAATGCAAGACATTTCACCAGAAACATGTTTGCTTGCTATACAAGGCCCCAATGCTACAAAAATTTTACAATCACTTACCGATATCGATATTTTAAACCTTACTTATTACACTTTTGCAAAAGGAAAATTTGCAGGTGTAGATAATGTATTGATAAGCGCCACTGGCTATACTGGCAGCGGCGGTGTAGAAATTTATTTTGCCGATAAAGATGGTGCTGCCGATAAAATATGGGATGCCATTTTTGAAGCTGGTGCAGCATCTGGTATAAAACCTATTGGGCTTGGTGCAAGAGATACGTTGCGTTTAGAAAAAGGATTTTGTTTATATGGTATGGATATAAACGATACTACATCGCCAATGGAAGCGGGCTTGGGTTGGATAACAAAATTTACAAAAAACTTTACCAATAAAATATTGTTTGAAAAACAAAAAGCAGAAGGCGTAACAAAAAAACTCGTTGGTTTCGAAATGATAGACAAAGGTATTGCCCGCCATGATTATGAAATAGTGGATGCTGCAGGAAATAATATTGGCATAGTAACATCTGGCACACAAGCACCTTCTCTTGCAAAGGCAATAGGCATGGGTTATGTAGCCACAGCGCACGCAAGTATTGGTAACGAAATTTTTGTAAAAATTAGAAACAATAATATGAAAGCTGTGGTGGTAAAAGTACCTTTTGTATAATTTTTTTACAATCACTACTGCAATTTTTACATGACCAAAATACACCTTACCACATTTATAGCTGCGCCAATAGATCGAGTTTTTAATTTGAGCTGTAGTATAGATTTGCATAAAATTTCTACAGCGCACACAAGTGAAGAAGCAATAGATGGAACAACAACTGGATTAATAAAACTAAACGAAACGGTTACTTGGCAAGCAAAACATCTTTTCAAAAAAAGAATATTTACAAGTAAAATAGTAGAAATGGAAACGCCAACTTTTTTTACGGACAAAATGGTAAAAGGCGATTTTAAATCTTTCAAACATACACATCATTTTAAAGCTATTGATAACGGTACTATTATGATAGATATCGTTTTGTTTGAAAGCCCTTTTGGTTTTATTGGAAAACTATTTAATTTTATATATTTAAAAAATTACTTGAGCGCACTACTAACAAAACGAAATGATAGTATAAAAGATTTTTCCGAAACTGATAAATGGAAAAATGTTTTATCCGTTGCGGTTAAATAGATTAGCTAAGCGGGGTTAGCTTTGGCAAGCGCTATTAAATTATAAGGATCTAATAATGGCGATACCTCTCTATTAAAGCCATACTACAATTATAAATACATTCATTAGCATTTTATAAAATAATAATAAACTTAAAAGTTTTATTTTTGCGCACATGAGCAAACCTTCTCTAAACACTTGCCCTTCGCCAGCACTTTTACAACTATATGATGTAAGCAGTAGTATTGTTGTAATTATAGATGTGCTTCGTGCCACTTCTACCATTGCTACGGCATTACACAATGGTGCAAAAGAAATTATTCCTGTTGACAGTGTGCCCGATTGTATTCGTATTGGTAGAGAACTTAATTGCATTACCGCTGGCGAACGAGATGGACAAATTGCCGAAGGCTTACAATATGGTAATTCGCCTTTTGAATACCCAGCAGAATTTATTGGAGGAAAAACGCTTGTACTAACCACAACCAATGGCACCAAGCTTTTGCACATGGCGCACAACCGTGGCGCAAAAGAAATTATTACAGGGTCGTTTCCAAATATATCTGCTGTGTGCAATTATTTGTTAAAAAAAAACACAAATGTAATACTCGGTTGTGCAGCATGGAAAGATAAAGTAAACATTGAGGATTCTCTTTTTGCTGGTGCTGTTGTAAATCGTTTAAAAGAAAGTTTTACACTAGAATGCGATTATTCTCAAATGGCAGAAAGCCTTTACATGACCGCCAAAGATGATTTGTACGCTTTTATGAAAGAACGAAACGCCACGCATTATCACCGCCTCACAAAATTTGGATTAGAAAAAGATATCCGCTACTGCCTCACAAATGATGGTGCGCCTGCATTGCCAATTTATGATGATGGTAAACTTTTAAATGGGTTAAAGCAGTAACTAATAATTTTTAGTGAAAATTTGCTACATGTTTTTATTTTGAACGATAAAATCTTTAATATAAAGTTGTGCTATAATTAATAGTGCACCTTTTCCTTTGCACTCCCACTTTACCTTCGTACCTTGCACAATGCGTTTACTAAAAAGCCAAATCCACTTTTTTTAAACACAAGTTTTTTTATTCAATACTTCTAAATAATAGTTCACTTGGCTTTACCACATTTAATTAAATACGTTTACAACAACGGCACGGACGATGTAATTCGCCGTGGAAAAAAAATACAATCTCTCGGCTATGTAGAATTAGTAGAGCACGATGAGCTGATGAGCAATATTGTTTTTCGGGTGAAAGATGATGTGTATAGCACATTTTATAAAGTGTATATTGAAAAATATTCCGATGCTAAAGCAATGAATCTTCGTTGTAGCTGCCCGTATAATATTGGAGATATTTGTAGGCACGAAGCCGCAGGTTTACTGCGTTTGCAAGATATGGTTGATAAAAATTTATTGCATAGCAGTGCTATACAATACAACCAAATGCATTCTGTTGCTAAAATGAAAACGATAGATTTGAAGATGATAAAAATGTTGTCATCTCCATCTATTTTTCATGAGGCAGAAGAATTGATGCAAACTACAAAAGCCATCATTTTAAAAGCAGCAGACGAAAGAGTAGAAGCCGAGCTGGTTATTAAGGGAGAAAAATTTCCGCTGGTTATTCAAAAAAATGATGAACGAAATTTTGATACCTCGTGCATGTGTGCAGAAGCCATGCACCCGCTATGTGAGCACAAGGTTGTATTATTTGTACAATTATTGCAAAGCTATGGAGCTGATTATTTTGATAGCATTAGAAATTGGGAAAAAGAAAAAAATAAAATTTTAGGCATATACGGATATAGCCTTGCAGATGACCTTACTGGCAAATTTGAATTTACATATAAAGATGGAAAGCCGTTTTTAAAAGTGCTGGACACATCTATAAAAAGAGTTGTGGCAGCTACGCCAAATGTTCCTGTACAATCTTATAGGGCTGCATCTAATTTTGTACCAGTAGAAAATACGCAGGTACAACAAGCGCCTGTAAAACAGAAAAAAAGATTGCGCCTTGGTTTGGTATTTAATTTTAATGCAAAAAATTATCCCGGTTTTACTGTAGAAGCTATACAAGGTGAACCTGATGAAGACAATAAAAAATATTTAGGAAAAACGGAAAAGCTTGACCTTACCAAATTTGTAGATGTAGAAGATTTTTCGGAAGATGATAAATTGCTTTTTCAACAAGTAAGAAAATTACAAGAGCCCGAAATAAATAAATACCTCAATCGTAACTCGCCATTCAGTGGTATTTGGGAAAACATTATACATACCGATGGCGAAGATTTAGCAGACGAAACCAAAACACTCATCACAGAATATCTTCATCCAAAATTGAGAAAAATTTTTGATGAACAATCGCACAATCCATTTTTATTTATATTACCATTTGCCAAATCATTAAAAACGGCACATTTAAAAGAAACAGAATGCAGCGATACTTTTTTATCGCCAGTATTTAAGGTGCAAGTAAAAAAAAATGCATACGAAATTTCGTGCATGGTAAAAATAAATGGCGAACCAGTTTCTTTTTCCGAAAACAAATCGCCCAGCAGTTTAATTTTTTTGCATGAAGATGTATTATACACTTGGTTAAAAGCAGAAGATGTAATGCAAGCCGAAAAGTTTATTAAAGAAGGAAGCGTTGCAGTAAGCAAAAAAAATTGGGCCGAAAAAATGCAAACCTTCATTTTACCACTTACCAAAGAGTACGAGGTAGAGTTTGATAAATTATTGTTGAAAGTTGTAAAAGTTTCGCAACCAGATATAAGATTGATGTTGCAAGAGCGGGGCGAATATTTATTGTTTCAACCTGTGTTTTCTTACAAAGGTTTTGAAACAAAAGCTGGCGATAATGAAACACTAATAATACCTGATGGCGATAAAATTTTACAAATAGAGCGCAACAAAGATGAAGAAGATGCTTTCATGAAAAAGCTTGAAAACCTTCATTCGGGTTTTGTAAAAAAACAAGAAAATGGTAGCCTTGTTTTAAAAGGTGCAGATGTGTTGCGCAACAATTGGTTTTTTCTTTTTGTAGATGCAATGAAAGAAATGAAAGTGCCAGTGTTTGGTTTTGAAGCATTGAAAAACTTTAGGTTTAACACCGCCAAACCTAGCACACACATACATGTAAGCAGCGGGCAAGATTGGTTTGATGCAAAAGTAGAAATAGAATTTGGTGAGCTGCGTGTAGGTATAGCCGATATTAAACAAGCTTTGGCAGACAAGCGTTCGTTTGTACAATTGACAGACGGCACGCTTGGTATTTTGCCAGATGAGTGGTTGAAAAAATATTCGTTGCTGTTTAAAGTTGGCGATGGCCGTACAGATAAACTTCGCTTAAGCCGTTTTCACATGAGTGTGATAGATGACTTGTACGAAAACCGCAACGAAGAGGAAATGAGTTTTGCGCTCGATGAAAAATATGAGCGCCTGCGTGAGTATAAAAATATTCCTGAAACAGAAGCACCGCATCAACTTGAGCCAATTTTAAGACCATACCAGTTGGCAGGTTATCGTTGGTTAAATTATTTAAACGATGTAGGCTGGGGTGGAATATTAGCCGATGATATGGGACTAGGTAAAACCGTGCAAGCACTTACCATGCTCGATCATTATAAAAAAATAAACGAGGGCCTTATTGCTATTGTGGTATGCCCAACAACGCTTATATACAACTGGCAAAACGAAATAAAGAAATTTACGCCTGAGCTTACAGCGCATGTACACCACGGTAGTACACGTACACGAAATATTGAAGAATTAAAAGCTGCCAATATTATTATTACAACGTATGGCACTTTGCGAAGCGATATACAATTTCTCTTAAAAGTAAAATTTGATTATGTGGTGTTGGATGAAAGTCAGGCCATAAAAAACCCATCATCTAAAGTTACCAAAGCGGCATCGTTGCTACACGCCACCAACCGTGTGTGTATGAGCGGTACGCCTTTGCAAAACAATACATTTGATATTTATGCACAAATGAATTTCTTAAACCCGGGCTTGCTTGGCAGCATGGAGTTTTTTAGAAATGAATTTGCAAACCCCATAGATAAATTTGGTGAGCCCGAGCCAAAAGAACATTTGCGCAAACTCTTGTATCCATTTATACTTCGTCGTACAAAAGAGCAGGTGGCAAAAGACTTACCAGAAAAAACAGAACAAATTTTGTTTTGCGAAATGGAAAAAGAACAGCGCAAAATTTACGATGCTTATCGCAATAGTTATAGAGATAAAATTTTGGGCACCATCGATCAGCAGGGTATTGGTAAAAGCCAGCTAACCATTTTGCAAGGCTTGATGAAGCTGCGCCAAATATGCGATAGCCCTGCTATACTAAATGAAGAAGATAAATTTCCGAACCACTCTATAAAGTTGGATGAACTTACCAGAGAAATTATGGAAAATATTGGAGACCATAAAGCGTTAATATTTTCTCAGTTCCTCGGTATGCTTGCACTTATAAAACAAAAGCTGATAGAAAACAATATACCATTTGAATATTTTGATGGTAGCACATCTGCACCCGATAGAGAAAAAGCGATACAGAATTTTCAGAACAATACAGAGTGTCGTGTGTTTTTAATATCGTTGAAAGCGGGTGGTGTGGGACTTAACCTTACCGCAGCAGATTACGTTTACATTGTGGACCCTTGGTGGAACCCTGCTGTGGAGCAGCAAGCCATAGATCGTACGCACCGTATTGGGCAAACAAAAAATATTTTTGCCTACCGTATGATTTGTATTGATACCATTGAAGATAAAATTTTGCAACTGCAAGAGCGAAAGAAAATTTTAGCTAAAGAGCTGATTGCCGATGATGCAAATTTTGTGAAGGCGCTGAGTAAGCAGGATGTGGAGTATTTGTTTTCGTAGGGGGCGGATTCATTTTGTGGTTTCAAAGGAGATAATTATGTTTTATATCGGTTTAGTTAGGTTTATCCTGACAAATTAACTATGAAACATAAATATATTTCTACAAGTTTGAATGAATTACTTTCTTACTTTAATGAACAAAACATAATTTTAGCTGACCCCTAACGAACGTTTCGTGAGACACGAACCTAGGCAAAGACTTTTTTTATTGCTCGGCTTATCTTCGCTTGGTTGGTTTTACTTTTATCTTTTCTAAAATAAAAATCCTTGGTATTGGTGAGAGGCACAGAAGTTGTTAAAATTTAATTGTAATGTTGATACTTTTCAAAACTCTCTCCCCAAATATTCCTTCAACGCCTCTTGATAAACAGATTTTATTTTGCCCTTTCTTTTTAAAAAATCTGCCCTAAATATGGGGCTGCTGTTTATAGTTTTAGCGTAAGCCACGGCTTCGGCAAAGCGGCTGCGTTTTTGTACCTGAAACTCGCTGGGTACAATATTGCTCATATCGGGATATTTGCTCACAACGGTTTTATCACCGTATTGTTTAATAACAATATCGCCTATTTTAGACTTGTTGCTTTTTTGTACTGGTCTTTCTAAAACTTCCATCCTTCGTATTTTTTACAAAATTAGATACTATGTTTATAAAAAAGTAGTTTTTAGCATCCTTCGTTGTTCACAATTTATGCAGCGAAGGATGAGTAGGTTTGTTTAATCATTATCCATAATAAAGAAAACTAATTACAACATTAGTAGTCAATTTTCTGCTTTTAATGACAGGCACTCCATCAGCCTCAAAAATTTTGATGTC
>JAYSOC010000166.1:0-4985 GCA_043723285.1 Ferruginibacter sp.
AAGTAGTAGAAGCACCAAAAGAAGAAAAAGTTGTGATGCATTTAGACATGAATACTACAGCAAATGTGCTGCAAAATACTACCCAACCTACACTACAATTTGAAGACACAAGTGTACAAGCAATGGTAGAAAAAGCAGAGCAA
Organism: Ferruginibacter sp.; assembly: GCA_043723285.1. Lineage (GTDB taxonomy): Bacteria > Bacteroidota > Bacteroidia > Chitinophagales > Chitinophagaceae > Ferruginibacter. Next base: position 144 of record JAYSOC010000166.1, read on the forward strand.
GAAAAGGCTTTAAATTCAATGATAGCAACCATTTCGGAAGAACAAGTAGAACTACCAAGTAAAAATACTGTGGATAAAACGAGCAACGAAAAAATCTTTTTTGAAATATCTTCATCATCTGATCAGATACCAGTAGTACAATTCGATACAGATTTTATTGCGCCATTGCCAAAGCAAGTCATTATAAAAGAAGTTGTTGAAACGCTGGCGCCTATCAACAACACTAATAAAGAAGCTAGCAATACAAGCCAACTTTCGTCGGGAGGCTTTCTGGTAAAACCAACGCAAATTTACGCAGAGGTAAAGCCAGAACAAAACAAGTCCACAAAATCGAATGAGGAACCACTACAGCATCAGCCTGCCATGCAAGCCGACGAACCTGCAATGGAGATGACGCTAGTAGTAAAAGAAACCTTAGAAACGGCGGAGGAAAAAGAAGCACTACCGGAACTAACTCAGCCTTTTATAAGCACTACTGTAGAGGAACCTGCGATGCAGGACGAAACAGAAGAACTTAGGCGCCGGGCTACAGAACGAATTGCAAAGTTGAGGAATCTTTCTTTCAACATTAATGCAACCGATCCTAACAATGAGTTTGAAACTGTGCCCGCTTACCTCCGTCGTAATATGGAAATCCATAATCAGATTGCTGATGTGGAAACTTTTTATAGCAATTACACCGTCAAGTCCGACGACAATAATCAAGCAGAAATAAATACCATCAATAATTTTTTAGACGGCAAAAAGCCAGATTAATATTTTTTTCTGAAACATCAGTTTCAGAAATTGTGTGCGTAGTTTGTGTCAACCCCCTTCAGTAATGGAGGGGGTTTGTGTTTTAATATATTTGAATATTGGAAATGCTTTACACTAGAGATGACATCTTTTTAAAAGATGTCATCTCTTAACCAGAATCTAAATTGCCAACTGATCTTTGCCAACTGCCAACTGATTTGGAGCATAAACAACATACATAAATCAGCATTGGTTTCCGTCTATCCGCTGCAATCTTTTTTTCTCGTTCCTCGAAAAAAAGGATTTTCGCTCCTATACGGGCTAGGCTCAGTAGAAAAACATTTCTCAACTTTTATTATGCAATAGATTGAAGTGGATGGGTGCATAAGAAACGCAAAAAGGCGAAGCATTATTTTACATATTATTTCATAACCTTGTATTCACCTTAATTTATCAACATTCAATATAAAATACTTTTACAAATACCTTCCCCTCATCACATGCCAATGATGCAACTCATGCCCACACACAATCCAAGCAAGTGCACGTACAGTTGTCATTGTATTGCCTGCTATACCTGCTCGTTTATAAGTATCTGCACTTTGGTTATTAAAAAATGCAAGGGTGGCTTGCCTGGTGGTTTTATATTCCTTTAATAATTTTTTTATTGGTATTGAAATTGCCTTTGCTGCTTTTGCAAATTCGTTTTCATCAAAAAATGGTTGTGCGGTTTTATCGTGTCGTGCAAAGCGCATGGCCCTATAAACAAATACTCTTTCGCAATCTATTAGGTGTTGTATAATATCTTTTATACACCACTTTCCTTCTGCATAAGGCTTGGTAAGTTGTGTCTCGGTTAATGATAAAATTAAATCCTCTATTTCTTTTGCATTATTTTTTAATTGGTCTAACACACTTGTATTTTCATTTACCAATTTTATAAAACTTTCGTAATAATCGGCATGTTCAAATTGAGTGGGTTTTGTAATTTTTTTCATGAGGCAAAAGTAAATGATAAGAATAAATATTAAAATAAAATCTATTGCACAATCTCCGCTTCAATCTGTTGCATAATAAAAGTTGATTAAAGATCTTCTGCCGAGCCTAGCCCTGATGGGCAGTAGTAGCTCTTGCACAGCCTACACTTTAATTTATAAAACTACTTGCGTGCAAGACTACTACAGACAGCAGGGAAACAAATGTTCATAAGGATTAATGAGGCTCACGCTCCAAAATTAGATGTTAGATTATTAGAGATTAGATGTTAGACAAAAACAAAAAAGACACAAGAAAAAAGAAAACATTTCTTCATTCTTATGTCTAAAAATCTTGTGTCTTACATCTATAAATCTAACATCTAATTTCTCAATGGTTTCCCCGTTTTCAAAATGCTCTGTATTCTTTCCAAGGTTTTCTTTTCGCCAGTAAGGCTTAAGAATGCTTCTCTCTCAAGGTTTAAGAGGTATTGTTCACTCACCAATTGTTGTTCGCTAAGGTCGCCACCACACATTACATACGCAAGTTTTTTTGCTACAGTTACATCATGGTCGGTAGCGTATTTGCCTTTGTGCATACCGTTTATACCTGCATACATAGCGCCCAAACCACTGCGGCCAAGCACTTTTATATCGGTGCGTTGCACAGGCATTACATACCCATCGTCGTATAAATTTATAACCGCTTTTTTTGCATCTGCTATTCTGCGGCCAATATTTACACTCACTTCGTCAATGCCTTTACGATAAATTCCAAGGTCGTAAGCTTCGTAAGCAGAGGTGGCCACTTTTGCCGTTGCAATATTTAAAAAGCGATTGGTGAATGTTATCGTTTCGGGCTCGCCAGCATGCATTTCGTCTGCTGCACGAAGTATAAATTCTTTTGTACCGCCGCCGCCAGGTATTACACCAATGCCTACTTCTACCAAGCCTGTATAAGTTTCGGCAGCTGCAATTACTTTATCTGCATGCAAACTCATTTCGCAGGCGCCACCAAGTGCAAGCCCGTGAGGTGCTACCACCACAGGGATTGAGGAGTATCGCACTCGCATAATCGTATTTTGAAATTGACGAATGGCCATATCTATTTCATCATAATCTTGCTCTATGGCTAGCATAAAAATCATTCCCACATTTGCACCTGCACTAAAATTTGTGCCTTCATTTGCTATCACCAAGCCTTTGTATTTTTCTTCGGCAAGTGCAATAGATTTTTGAATACCTTCCAATACTTCGCCGCCAATGCTTCCCATTTTTGTGTACCATTCCAGTCCTAAAACATCATTGCCTAAATGATAAGTTCTGCATGCACTGTTTTTCCAAACGGTTTCATTTTCAAAATTACGCATTACGATAAATGCTTCACCGCCTGGCATTACTTTATAATCGCCGCTTGCTATATCGTAACAATATTTTTTCCCATTTTCGGTTTTGTAAAAAGTTTTTATGCCTTTTGCAAGCATATCCTCCACCCATATAGCCACGCTACAACCTTCTGCCTTCATGGCTTCTACGGTTTTGGCTACACCAAGTGTATCCCAACTTTCAAACGCACCTATCTCCCAACCAAAGCCCGCCATCATACCATCATCTACTCTATAAATTTCGTCGCTTATTTCGGGTATGCGATGGCTAATGTAAGAGAACAATGCATTGTGAAATGAACGATAAAATTCTCCAGCTTTATCTTGCCCAGCATTCAATGCTTTCAATCTTGTTTTTAAATCTTCAATTGGTTTAGCTGCTTCAAGCGTTGCAAATTTTGCTTTTTTTCGTGGCTCGTATTCTAGTGTTGTTAAGTTCAACACATCAATATCTTTTGCACCATCAGCCGATTTTGTTTTCTTAAAAAAACCTTGCCCTGTCTTATCACCTAGCCAATTATTTTCTACCATTTTGGTGAGCCAAGCAGGAATATTAAAAATATTCTTTGCTTCATCGTTTGGGCAATTTGCAGCAACACCATTGGCTACTTTTACCAACGTATCTATGCCCACAACATCTGCCGTACGAAAGGTTGCAGACTTTGGCCGGCCAATTACAGGTCCAGTAAGTGTATCTATTTCATCAATAGACAAACCCAATTTTTCCATGCTATTCATTATCGCCATCATGCTAAAAACACCTACACGATTTGCAATAAATGCAGGTGTATCTTTTGCAAGCACAGTGGTTTTGCCAAGGTATAAATCGCCATAGTTCATTAAAAAATCTACTACATCTGCATCAGTATGTGCCGTAGGAATTATCTCCAACAAACGCAAGTAACGTGGCGGATTAAAAAAGTGTGTACCGCAAAAATGTTTTTTAAAATCATCGGTTCTGCCTTCCGCCATCATGTGTATAGGAATACCCGAAGTATTAGATGTGATAAGTGTTCCGGGCTTTCTGTATTTTTCTACATCTGCAAAAACGAGTTGTTTTATATCGAGTCTTTCTACCACTACTTCTATAATCCAATCTGCAGTGGCAATGTCTTTCATATTGTCTGTAAAATTGCCCGTGGTTATTTTCTTCACCACATCTTTTGTATATAATGGCGATGGATTAGATTTTACAGCAGTAGCCAATGCATCATTCACAATTTTATTTCTATCAGCAGGTTTTGCATCATCGGCAATATCTTTTGGTAAAATATCGAGCAACAAAACTGGCAAACCAATACCTGCAAAATGACAAGCAATGCGGCTTCCCATAACACCACTTCCTAAAACTGCAACTTTTTTTATTGTACGTTTCATCTTCAAATTTTTATACATTTTTAAGTAAAATTATAAATAGTTAGCTAAACAACTATTTTTTACACGTCGAAGTTAGCATTTTTAATTTACGGGCAAAATCATTTTTATTAATTTGTAGCGTGAACCATGGAAACCCCTATGAACATTGGTTTCCCTGCTGTCTGTAGTAGTCTTGCACATAAGTGATTTTATACTTTAAACTTTACGCTGTGCAAGAGCTACTACTGCCCATCAGGGCTAGTTTCAGCAACAAATCTTTAATCATCTTTTATTATGCAATAGATAAATTATAGCAAGAAATGAGTTAATTGTATAACGAAATAAAAACATTACTATCGTTATTTATTCTTTTCTTATACAGCTTATTCACA
>JAYSOC010000167.1:0-2003 GCA_043723285.1 Ferruginibacter sp.
GGTAAAAACTTGCTAAATTCTGCTGGTACAAAGCTTAATGGTTTTACTTATAAAGAGTCTAGCAAAGCATTTTTTAATACTACCCGTATTGCACTCACAGCCCGTGTGGGTTATGGTATTTATTCAGTATTTGGCTCTTATGCTATTAGCAATGTATTTAAAGATGGAGTTGCTCCAGATATTAAATCTGGCCAAATAGGTATTTGCATTAGCGGTTTATAAAATATAAAATAATTTAAAAAAGGGCAATGTATTTATATACGCTGCCCTTTTTGTTTTTATACCAATTTGATTTTAAAAATAATTCCGAAAATTCTTTAGCTCGCAGATTTAAAGGATTTTCGCAGATTCGATTTTACTAAATAATAATATGTAAAGTTGGTATTAAAGCCTTTTTTATTTTACCTTATACAATTCATCCCATCGTGTAGTGTACCGGGGGCTACGCATTTCTACCCTCATTTTCCAATTGCGCTTAGTACCACTTGCCGCAAATTTTAAAATATCATCTCTCATAGAAAAATTAATATTGTCCATCATAGCCATTAGCATTCGTTTGTTGTTGTGTTTTTCTGCTACAAAAAGATTACCCTGTATGGTATCATCGGGCACAAGCCCACTAAGGGTTACACCTGCTTTTTTATATTGCTTTCCCTTTATATAAATTTGATCTACAATTTTTAATGCTGCCTTTATAAGTTCATTGCTAGCAGAAGTGGCTATAGATAAAACGGTGTAATGGCTTATGGTATTTCCATGCCTAAATCGATTAATATTGGTAGGCTCTTTTGTAAGTACAAAAACAGAAATAGTGGTAGCTGCACTATTTTGCCTTCTTAGTTTTTCTGCTGCTCGGCTGGTATAGGTAGCTACCGCTTCTTTTATATCTTCTATTTTATGCACGCTTTTTCCAAACATACGTGTGCATGCTATCATTTTTTTTTCGGTTAGTTGTTCTTTTGCAATATCAATAGTATGTGCTGCATTAAGCTCTCTTATCATGCGAGTACCTACTACTCCCCCTAAGTTTTTGTGTGCCCAAGCTTCGCTTTTTTTACTTAGGTCAAAGGCTGTGTACACCGCATTCATTTCTTTTAATTTTTCTGCATATTGCCTACCTATTCCCCACACTTCATTTACAGGCGTGTTTTGTAGGGCTTCCATTATTTTTTGGTCGGTATCTAGCACCACCACACATTGTGTAGCTATTTTATTTTTCTTAGCTATATGGTTGGCCATTTTACTAAGGGTTTTGGTGGGTGCTATACCTATAGATACTTTTATACCCGTCCACTCCTCTACTACAGTCCTTATGTACAAGCCCAGTGCTGTTAAATCTTTTTCTTTAAACTCACTTATGTTTAAAAACGCTTCGTCTACAGAGTATACTTCTACATTTTTTTCGCCTAGTATAATGCGCAAGGTTTCCATTACCCGCCAGCTAAGGTCGCCATACAAATTATAGTTAGACGAAAAAGTGTATACCCCATGGTGCTCAATAATGGGCTTTGCCATAAAATAGGGCCCAGCCATTGCTACACCTAGTTTTTTTGCTTCATCTGTTCTCGATACAATACAACCATCGTTGTTGCTCAGTACTACCACGGGCTTATTGTCTAGCTCTGGCCTAAACAGTCTTTCGCAGGAGCAATAAAAACTATTACAATCTATAATGGCTATCATATAAAAATGCCTGTATGGTTATTTACGGATGGTAAAGATAGGCTTGTTTTGCTAAATTTTTTAGTTTTTTGGTGGGTGCTGGTACATATTGTATTGGGCAGTATAGCAAGTTTTTGTTTTACAAGTGAAGAAGGCCTTGGCTTTTCTATTGTGTAGTTATGAGCGTTTACTTATGCATAAAGTGATGAATAAGGAGAGTTCAATCCTAAATTATTAAATTCCAAAAAATAACAATCCAAATTACAAACTATCACCACAAAACTAAAAAATTTAGCAAAACAAGCCTATCTTTACCATCCGTAAATAACCATACAGGCATT
>JAYSOC010000168.1:0-4968 GCA_043723285.1 Ferruginibacter sp.
TTCGGTGGTTGTCGCCTCATTTCCATTCGGCAACGTTTTTATAAAATTACCAAGCGAATCTCTTTCACCTTCTATTAACCCTGCTTTCAAATGAAAACTACTTACCAATACATGGCTAAAACCCCAGTTGCCATTGTATCCAGCATAGCCACCAATATTTTGTTCATTAAATTTTGAGTTAAAAACATTTCCATCATATTTATTTTTATAATCAGCAGCGGCTTTTGTAGTACCATATACATTCCAGTTAAAACCATTTATATTTCCTCCTACATTTCCATACAAACTTCTTAGCCTATTATTTGTTTGGTAATTGCTTCCCACATTTGCTTTAATGGTATTCATACTCACAGGTAAATTGGTAATGATATTTATAACACCACCCATTGCATCGCTCCCATAAACAAGGCTCGCAGGCCCTTTCAATATTTCTATTTTGCTCACACTTGCTTCGTCTATTTCTATACCATGCTCATCGCCCCATTGTTGCCCTTCTTGCCGCACACCGTCATTCATGGTAAGTACTCTATTGTATCCTAACCCACGAATAACGGGCTTAGAAATGGCAGGTCCAGTGGCTATGGAAGATACGCCCGCTTTTCTAGTAATGGCATCAATAATATTAGTAGAGGTAGTTTGTTGCAATTCTTCTTTACGCATTACAGCTACACTAAACGGTACTTTTTTTAATTGTGATGCACGAGAAACACCTGTTACAATTACAGCATTATTTTCTACTACTGCTTCACTCAAAGAAATATCCTTTTTTGTATTTCCTTTTATTAAAATTTGTTCAGCATGTGTATTATAACCTACATGGGAAAATTCTATTAAATGCAATCCTTCAGAAACATTGCTTATAAAAAATTCTCCATTAGTATTGGTTGAAGTTCCCAATCTTGCATCCGAAATAAAAATAGATACTCCACTTAAAGGCTTGCCTGTAGAAGCATCTGTAATAACGCCTGCAAAACTTCCTTTTAAAAAATCGGTTGGTAAATTTGATTTAGCGATAAGTGACATTAGCAAAAAAGTAAATAGAAATATTTTTTTCATAATCTTAATATTTGAAACGATGTTGCAAATATATAAAAAATGAAACAGTGTTGCAAATATTTATTTTAGAAAGGAAATATTTATCGAGCCGATGTCATTTTTAGACTATTGAATAACTTCTTAGTCGTATAAATGTTCAATATTGTATGAATTCCCTTACATTTAATTATGAAACAAAAAAATATTTTATTGATTTTTATAGTGATTGTATGTTTTTTATACGGATGTAAGAAAACAGATACTACAGTAACTGCGCCAATTGTAACACCTGTAGATCCTTGTATTGGAATAACTATTACTCCCGCAGTAGATAAAGGTTTTACCATTACCGGACAATCGCTTGGTACAATTACGGTAACTTCTCCCATTGGCTCTGGGTTTACGTATAGTATTGGTGGCACTACTTTTCAGGGCTCCACTAATTTTTCAAATCTTGCAGCTGGTAGTTATTCGGTTACCGTAAAAAATGCAAATAATTGTGCAGGAAGTGTTTCTACAACCATCAATGGATATGGTGCAAAATATTACGAAGTAAAAAAAATAATTAATGGCTATTGCGGCCCTTGCCATTTAAATGGTACAATAAGTGGCGGGCAAAATTTTGATACAGATGCTTCTATTGTAACCGCATGGGCAAGAATAAAAGCAAGAGCTTCAGACGGGCTTCCTAGTTTTATGCCACAAAATGGACAACTTACTACTTTAGATAAACAAAAAATTGTGGACTGGGTGAATGCAGGGCATTTGACTACAAATTAATTTTTATTCCAATCACTTCCCCGACTTCCGCACATACTTTGTAAGAATAACAATCATAGAACCATTTACCCTGCCTTCTATTTGATCTGTATTGTCTGCCACCAAATGAATATTATGAACAACCGTTCCCACTTTTGCATTAAAGGTTGCGCCTTTTACATCAAGTGTTTTAGTGAGTACCACATTATCGCCACTTTGTAAAACTGCACCAAAACAATCGAGATGTTTTTCAATATCATCTTGGTTTATATCATCGCCACTTGCCTTTGCCCATTGCATTTCATCTTCATCTAAATAAGCAATGTCTATTAAATCTTGTGTCCAATCTAAATTTTTAAGTTTGTGTAGCATGCGCCACGATACTACTTTTACCACAGGCACTTCGCTCCAAATACTATCTTTTAAACAACGTCAATGGTTTTCATCTGCCGTTTCTATATTGCCCATTTGTGTATGGCATGTTTGGCATATCCAAAGATGTTGTTCTAATTTATTGCTAGGGCTATGTGGCACTGCATATACTGTATTTGTATCAGTCAAACCACATAATTCACATTTACTTTCGCTTCTTTTTTGTAATTCTCTTTCAAAACTCATGGGTATATTTTTGGGATGGCGAAGGTAGGGGATAAAAAAACCAGTGCGTAATAAAAGTCGCTTGCAGGTCGTCTTCGCAGCAAAGCATGGGTTTACAATACTTCAACATTTTTTTATGCTTCGGTGTTTCGCAGTAAGTTTTCTGTATAATTTTAAATGTCCGCTTTAGAAAACCCTGCCGATACAGGTTCCTAATTTAAAGGAACCTTCATCATAGCCCTCACTTGCTGCGTAGCGCCATTTTGCAAGCGTGCATAATACACACCACTTGCAAGGTGCGATGCATCGAAAGTAATGCTTTGAGTTGATGTGACACCTACAGGAAAATCTTTTTCAAATAAGTTTAAAATTAATTTACCAGTGCTATCAATAATTTGAATAAGTGTATGGCCACCTTCTGTAGTAAATTGAATAGTTGTTTTTGATGCAAATGGATTTGGGTAATTTGTAATTAATGTATTACCAGATAAATTTGGTACAGCATTGGTACAAGCACCATCTTTCACCAATGGTAAATCTTGTAGCGTTCCATTTATATTTTGTGGAAATAAATTTTGCACCGTAGCCTTTGGAATGCAAAACCATTTTTCTAACAAGGTTGCATATATACTTCTAAAATCGTATTGCATGGGTACGTTATCATTTACTGTTGCCACAGTTGGTATAGTTGGGTTATCGCCAAGTACACCGCCTTGCACTGGCTTGCCAAATACAAACAATGGAGATGCAGCACCGTGGTCTGTGCCTGTACTTGCATTGCTTTTTATTCTTCTGCCAAATTCGCTAAACGTCATGCCTACTACTCTATCTTCTATTCCTAAATATTTCAAATCGTCTTGAAATGCTTTTATAGCATCGCTCACTCTTCCTAATAATGTTGCGTGGCTACCTACCGTTGTATCCGCCACTGTTGTTTGCAAACTATGTGTATCAAACCCACCAAAGCTTACCATATACACTCTGGTTTTTAATCCGCCTTTTACCAAACGTGCTACAATTTTTAATTGGTCTGCTAAACTATTATTTGTGGGGTAAGGATTTTGTACAGTAACTTTTGCAGCGGCTGCAGTAATGGTACTTGCATATTGTTGTGTTTGTTTTGCAACGTTTCGGATGTAACTTAATTCTTTCCCAGCTTTTGTGGCTGGTACAGGATCGCTAGTGCCATTTATAAGTTGATAAAATGATGTAGCACTCGTAATACTCATGGCTAAATTTACCGAAGGCCCTTGTGTAGTAAGGCTTGCCGTACTGCCTATTTGTATGGCCAAAGGATCTGTCATACTTGCATTTGGGTATCCATTCGGAAAATTTGGATATTCGTAATTTAAATATCTTCCCGCCCAACCTGTATAAACTTCTTGGTTGCTATTGCTTGCTGTCATCCAAATATCGGTGGCTCTAAAATGCGAAAAATTTGGTGTGGGATAACCAACCGCTTGTATCACTTTTAATTTGCTTTCGTTGTAAATAGTTTGCAAGCCCGTCATGCTGGGATGCAAACCAGTTTTATCGTAGCCATTTAGTTTTAAAATTTTTGGCTCGGGTATAGCAATATTTGTACGTGCAGCATTATACAAATTGTAGGTGCTTATTGGTATCACCATATTTAAGCCATCATTACCACCAGATAATTGTACAATAACGAGTACATGATCTGTATCGGTAGTGCTACCAATAAGTGCTTTTACAAGCGGCGAGTTTTCGTTAAATGCTTTTACAGAGTAACCGCTTATTAAAGCTGGTATTGTAACCGCTGCTGACTTACCTAAAAATTCTCTACGTTTCATGTTGATATTTTTATTACCAAATTATAATAACTACTAAGATTTTTTTCTTTGCTTCGCAAAGTCATTTTGCCACAAAGTCGCCAAGGCACTAAGTTTAAAAACTTCGTTTTTGTTTTTTGCTTCGCAAAAGGTTTTTGCCGAGAAGAAGAAAAGTCGTTTATTATTTCTCTAAAGCTTTTGATAAGAATAAGGTGGTAAGTTATTTTGCTTCGCAAAATTTTTAACTTCTAACCTTGTAAACGATTTCAATCTTAAAAAACTTTGAACCTTGAACTTTGAACTTTCAACCCTTCAACAATTTTCAACAACCTTCAACTAAGTTGGTACTCACTCAAATCCATTAAATATTTAAACAAATCTTTTAGCCTTGTATTAATTATATTAAAATTGGCTACTGTAGGTGCAGCTATGTATGCAGCCCAAGCGTTTGTCCAATAATAATCGTATTGCTGATTGCTTAATAACAATTGTGTTTTTGTTTGCTGTTTTACCTGCGGCGATAAATTTAACCTATACACATATTTCATTACATCGTCCACCAAATCATTTGGGTTACCTGGGTTGGATAATGTTTTTGCATATGCTACAAAATCAAATTGCATTTTAAAATTATTTCTAGTATAACCAGTCGCTGTCATTACATCTGTAAATTGATTTCGCTTTGGTAAAGTATCTGCCGTTATCCATATTTCATGAAATGCTGGCTCTTGGTAGTAAGCTGGCATTCCTGCTACGTTTGGTGGGTCGTGTAAGTTTAGCCCCATAT
>JAYSOC010000169.1:0-1996 GCA_043723285.1 Ferruginibacter sp.
AATTTACAAAAAGATAACCATGCTATTTTATTTGAAGGTGTTCATTGCACTTATCATTTAAGTAAAAATACTTTTGCAAATAGACAAATATTTTTAAGATTGTTTAATGTAGAGCATGTGTATTATGAACATTTGGCAAAAAACGAAAGTCATTTTTTTAAGAAATTATATTTTAGGCAAGAAGCTAAACTTTTAAAAAAATATGAAAATAAGATTGCCAATAAAGCTGATATATTAACACTGAGTACACAAGACAAAATTATGTACCAGAAATTATTTAACGCAAAGTCAATTTCTTTTTTACCTGTATTTTTACCATACGATAATCTTAAAAGTGAAGTGGGCAAAGGGTCTTACTGTTTGTATCATGGAAATCTTTCGGTAAATGAAAATGAAAAAGCAGCGCTTTGGTTAATTGAAAATATTTTTAATACTTTAAGTATTCCACTAATTATTGCAGGAAGGAATCCATCAGAAAAATTAAAACTAATTGCAAAAAATTACAATAACTTAAGTATAGTTGAAAACCCAACAGACGAAAACATGCAATTGCTCATTGCAAATGCACAGATAAATATTTTACCATCATTTAATAACACTGGCATAAAATTAAAATTATTTAATGCGTTATTTAATGGTCGCCACTGCTTGGTAAACCTTGCTGGGGTTGATGGTAGTGGTTTAAACGAACTTTGCAACATAGCAGAAACAGCAGAAGATTTTAAAAGAGAAATTTTATTTTTATTTGATAAAGCCTTTGCTGAAACAGCAATGCAGCGCCGAGGCACTGCATTGAAAAAATTATACAACAACGAAGCAAATGCTTTGTTTATAAGTGATGCGTTACACTAGCATTGTCCCACACTTTACCGCTTTCGGTTTTTAGTGTACGAGCAGGATATTTATCTATAACCACATAATCGTGTGTAGCCATAACTATTGTTGTACCAAAATCCTTACTGATGTGAAACAACAATTTCATTACTTCATCACTTGTTTCTGGGTCTAGGTTTCCGGTAGGCTCATCTGCCAAAATTAATTTTGGAGAATTAAGCAAAGCCCTTGCTATATCTACTCTTTGCTGCTCACCACCACTCAATTCGAAAGGCATTTTAAAACCCTTTGTTTCCAAATTTACTTTACAAAGCACATCATCAATTTTATCGTTCATCAATTTTTCATCTTTCCATCCAGTAGCTTTCAATACAAATTTTAAATTATCATTTACATTTCTATCGGTAAGCAATTGAAAATCTTGAAAAACTACGCCCAGGTTTCTACGCAAATAAGGAATGGTTTTCCAAGTAAGCTCTCTAAGATTATGACCTACTACATAGCCTTGGCCTTCTGTTAAGTGCAAATCGCCGTATAAAGTTTTTAGCAAACTACTCTTACCAGTACCAGTTTTACCTACGAGATATACAAATTCGCCTTTATCTACAGAAATGTTTACATCGCTAAGAATAAGGGTTTCGCTTTGGTAAATGTTTACGTTGGTAAGTTCTATTATTGATTGAGACATGCTAAATTGTTTTAATTGTTGTTATGGTAAATTGTTATTTGACTAAATCGTTCAATTTACTAGTGCAAAGCAAATATAAATAAATGCTTGGCTGTGGTGAAATGTTTTTTGAAAGGGAGTTGTTAAAAATGTGTATAACTATTTTTATAGTTTTAAAACTAATTTTATAGTTTTACTTTAGCAAATTAAAATTATGATTAAACAACTCACCAAAGCAGAAGAACAAATAATGCAAGAGCTTTGGAAATTAGACAAAGCTTTTTTAAGAGAAATAATAGATGCATTGCCCGAACCAAAGCCACACAACAATACGGTAGCAACGGTTATTAAAATTTTAGTAGAAAAAGAATTTGTTGGCATAAAAATATTTGGTCGTATGCATCAATACTATGCGTTAGTAACAAAAGAAGCATATAGCAAAGCCACTATGAAAACTTTTGTAAAAGGATATTTTGAAGGAAGTTTTACCGATGC
>JAYSOC010000170.1:0-1988 GCA_043723285.1 Ferruginibacter sp.
ACAGTAAATTATGAAGCTGAAATAAATGGTGTGGATGTTTTGTTTGATGCGAACGGAAAGTTTTTAAAGGAAGTAAAAGATTAAAAATTACAGGCTACTTTTATACGGTAGCCTGTTTTTTATATGAAAAGTAATATTTTTAAATGATTTTTATTTATGACAAACAACACTTCACAACATATACTAAGCACAGCAGCAAACCTTTTAGGTTTTTGCCTTTTTGTAATCACTTCTATTCATATTTCTGATAAAGCAGAACTAACTTTTATAGATGAGTTTACTTCTATCATTGCAGTGTTGCTTATTTTTTCTTGTTTATTTTCATTTTATTCTATCAGAGAAAAAAAAAATAATGTAGAAACTAAATTAGAAACGATTGCAGATTATTTTTTTATAGCTGCCTTGGTAGGAATACTTTTAGTTTTAATATTAATTTTTACTAATTTAATCGGAATAAAGAAATGAATAAACTCCCCCAAATAACAATGGCCTTTTGGATAATGAAAATATGCGCAACTACATTGGGCGAAACAGCAGGCGATTTATTGGCACAAACATTAAAAGTTGGCTATGGTATAAGCTCTGCCATTTTATTAGGTTTCTTTTTTGTTACTTTATTTGTACAATTGTTTTCAAAAAAATACCATCCTATTATTTATTGGTTGGTTATATTGGCTACTAGCACTGCTGGCACAACCATGAGCGACTTTATGGATAGAACCCTTGGCTTGGGCTATGCCACAGGGTCATTAATATTGGTATCGTTGTTGGTAATAACTTTATTTATATGGAGGCAAACGGAAAAATCTTTATCCGTAACAGATATAAAAACAATGCGTGGCGAAATTTTTTATTGGGCAGCTATTTTATTTTCTAACACACTTGGTACAGCATTGGGCGATTTTTTAGCAGATAATTCAGGGCTTGGTTTTGGAGGAGGAGCTTTACTTATTGGCAGTTTGTTATTGCTTATTATTTTGGCATATTATTTTGCAAAAATATCTCATGTGATACTATTTTGGTTAGCATTTGTACTCACACGCCCGTTTGGTGCTACGTTTGGCGACTTGCTCACCAAGTCGCACGAAAAAGGCGGGCTAGATTTTGGTACTAAAGGCTCTTCATTAATTTTATTTTTGCTGTTAGCCATTTTAGTTGTACAGGCTGTTATAAAAAATAAAAGAATAATTACAACATAAAATATAAAATTATGTGGTGGATATACGCTTTACTCTCTGCACTCTTTGCATCGCTCACGGCTATTTTTGCTAAAGTGGGTATCGCAGGTGTAAACTCAAATTTGGCAACCGCCATTCGTACCATTATTATTTTAATGGTGGCTTGGGGCATTGTATTGGCAAAAGGAGAAGCAAAAGGACTTGCTACTTTAACCCAAAAAAATATAATTTTTTTAGTAATATCAGGTGTGGCAACTGGCTTGTCTTGGATATTTTATTTTAAGGCTTTGCAAATTGGTAAAGTATCGCAAGTAGCGCCAGTAGATAAATTGAGTGTGGCGCTTACCATTTTATTATCCGTTTTATTTTTGGGTGAAGTGCTTACTTGGAAAGCTGCAATTGGTGCGCTGCTTATTATTGCGGGTACGATTGTGATGATTTTATAAATTAAAAATTTTACAACATGACTCAATTACTTCCATACATTATCATAGCAGCAAAATCTATTGCTGTTTATTTTTTCATTATTCTGGCAATAAGAATTTTTGGTAAAAAAGAATTGGCACAACTTTCTGTTATTGACTTGGTTTTTATTTTACTCATCAGCAATAGTGTACAAAATGCTATGGTTGGTAGTAATTCAACTCTGCAAGGCGGTATATCTGCTGCACTTGGGTTGTTTATTTGTAATTATATCTTTAAATTTTTTATGAGAAGGTCTGTTAGGTTTAGTCAAATAATACAAGGCGATAAAATATTGTTGGTACATGATGGAGAAGTTGTACAAAAAGGAATGGACGAAGCCATGAT
>JAYSOC010000171.1:0-4923 GCA_043723285.1 Ferruginibacter sp.
AAAAAATAAATGTCCGATAATAGATACTTGGTGGCAAACAGAAACTGGTGGATGCCTTATTACAAACCTTGCAGGCATTACTCCCGCAAAGCCAAGTTGGGCCACACTTCCTATGCCTGGTGTGCAACCCATTATTGTAGATGAAAAAGGAAATGAAGTAACCGAAAAAGATGAGCATGGCATTATTAAAGGCAACCTTTGTATAAAAGCACCGTGGCCTGGCATACTTCGCACAACGTATGGCGACCATGAAAGATGCCGAGTGAATTATTTTGCAACCTACCCTAATTTATATTTTACAGGCGATGGTGCATTGAAAGATGCTGAAGGGAATTATAGAATAACGGGACGGGTTGACGATGTATTAAACATTAGCGGTCATCGCATAGGTACTGCCGAAGTGGAGAATGCCATAAACATGCACACGGGTGTGGTGGAAAGTGCTGTGGTGGGCTATCCGCACGATATAAAAGGACAAGGCATTTATGCATTTGTAATTTACAACGGCCATCATGGCGATGAAAACCAACGCCGCCAAGATATAAGCCTAACCGTAGCAAAAATAATTGGCGCCATAGCCAAGCCCGATAAAATACAATTTGTAAGCGGCTTACCAAAAACACGAAGCGGAAAAATAATGCGACGTATTCTTAGGAAAATTGCTGAGGGTGAAACGGAAAGCTTGGGTGATATTACAACATTGCTGGACCCTGATGTGGTGGCGGAGATTAGGGATGGAAGGGTGTAGGGCAATCCAAATCAGCAATTAGAATTTGATAATTAGAACAAATTAATTATTGCAACACTTTTAAATGTATTATGCGTTTTATTAAATCAATTTCGATTTTTTACTGTACCACTTTATTCGCACAGCTGCTGCTAGCAAAGGCTTCGGGCTTGGCTTTAAAAGCAAATCCCATTCCTTGTATGTAGCCCATAGCTTCTTTCAAAGCATCGTTACTTTTAAAACTTGGGTTGGTATTTATATCGGCATGTACTTCCATATCTACATTATACATCGTAAATATTCTGCAAAGAGCATACGCAACTTCTATACTTTTTCCTACTTCCAAAAGCATACGTTCTTTAATATACATTTTTTGTTTAGTGCTTTCGTTGCGTATGTACATAAAGCCGCCTTTGCCTTTTCTGATGAAAACAATTACGGTTGCAAAATCTGTATCCTTACCTTTTACTTGGCTATCGGTACCAATACAAACTTTTAATTCGTTACCTGCTTCTTTTTCTCTCAGTACTGTTTGCCTTACTTCATCTTCAATAGAACCCTCTATCAATTTGCCGTTAAATTTCCGCCACTGATGTTGTTGTTTCATCTGATTTAGTTATATTAGGTAATTTATAAGTAAGTAATATAACGAAATTTATTTTTAATATGCATAAAAAATGGTACTAATCATTATCTGCTTTTGTAACCACTTTTACAAAAGCAGCTCGTTTTGCAGTTGGGATAATGGAATGTTGTCCTTTTATTGCTACCCACAAAATTTTATTTAATTCATTATCATCTGCGGCATCTTCTTTTGTAAAATCCATATTTTCCGATTTTTGTTGCCAATAATTTGTAACAATATTTTTTTCACTTAAATGTATTGCAGGCGTGATGGCAGTATAATTTGATGGCAAAGCGTGTTCTTGAAAGCAACGCCACATTGGGTTTGCAGCTGCATCGTATTGTGTCATGGGCGGCATGCCTAAAATTAATTCCATAGTTCTTAGCACAGAAGATGTACTATACATCGTATGGTCAACAAAATGTCGCTTTACAAATCCTCCTGCTACATAAGCTGTACTTCTATGTGCATCTACATGGTCGGCACCATTTTGTGCATCATCTTCCAATATAAAAATGGCTGTTTCATTCCATATTTTACTTTTGCTTAAATGTTCAATAAACATGCCCACTGCTAAATCATTATCTGCCATACAAGCTTGTGGAGAGAAACCACCTTTGCGCAAACCAACAGTATGGTCGTTTCCAAAACGTACCGTACTCAATTGTGGCAATGCATTTATGGCAAGCAAAGAATCAAAATCTTGTTTCCATTGTGTAAAACGAAGGCTATCTTTTACCGCCATATTAAACCCTTCAAAATAATTGCACATATTATTTTTGAGTGAAGGAATATTTGCTTTCCCATTATCTGCAAACTCTCCATACGTTCTATAACTCACATTATTTTTTTTGCAATGGTCCCAAATAAAACCTGCTTTATTGTTGGCTATTTCTCTATTGCCTTCTGCATCATATTTACCACCACGACCACCATAATTTGTAGGCCAAGTTTTTTCTAAATAATCTGTACTGTAAGCGCCCATGCTCCAATTATGCCCATCGGCACTCACTTCTGCGTCCACATAAAAATTATCGAGCAGTACAAAATCGTTTACCAATTTATGTTGATTGGGTGTAATTTTCTCTCCAAACAAACACAAATTTGCATCTCCATTTCCTTTTTTTACATCACCTAATACTTGGTCATACGTTCTATTTTCTTTAATAATATAAAACACATATTTTATCGGAGATTTATCTCCCACTTTCATCGGAATTGGATTTCCTTTTAAGCCTTCTGCATCTGTTTCTTTTGTTTTTGTATAAGGCGTATTGGCATAAACGGCTTTAGAAAAAATGCTTAATTGTTTTTCATTAGGCGCATAAATAATACTTATTGTTCCTTTAAATAATCCTGCAATGTATTGCACTCCTATTGGTTTCGATGTATCACCTTGTTGATAAACAACCGCTTCTTTTTTACGAAAAGGGTTTGGCCCATAAGGATTGGCTTGAGATGAAAATCCTTTACCGTTAGCCACAAATATTTTTTTTCCAACTACTTTTACATTTGTAGGATACCAACCTACAGGTATAAATCCTTTCGATAAACTTTTTCCTATAATGCTTACATTAAAAACTGCTAAGCAATTATTATCTGCATTGGCTATGTACAACATTTTTTCATCGGCACTCAGCGCCAAACCATTGGTAGTGCTGCCACTTGGCGCATTTGGATATAGGGCTGCATTTAATGTTTCAATTACTTTTTGCGTTTTAACATCAATAATAGAAACACTATTATCGTTTGCGTTTGCTACAAATAAATGCGTACCTTTCTTATTTAAAATAATTTCATTGGGGTTATCACCAACTGCTATTGAATTTGAAATTATTTTCAATTTCGTATCAAACAAAATAATTTGATCGCAACCCCAGCAACTAATATACAAGATATTTTTATCTGGAGATAGTAAACAAGCATATGCTTCACCATCTAATTTTACTTGAGACAAAATTTCTTTTGTTAGTAAACTTAATACATAGAGTGTATTATTTTCTTTGGTAACCACGTACAATAATTGCTGCGCATCATCTACTTCAATTCCTGTAGGCGAAAGCAATTCCTTTTTCTTTGTACCTATTTTAAAAGTATCTGCTACAACTAATTTATTGTTGATGATATTGTATTGCAAAATAAAATTATCATTACCCCCACTTGCATATAGTCTTTTTTCATCAGCCGAAAACTTTAAACCATACCATGCTTTTGCAATTTTAATTTCATCTAATTGTTGTTCTTTTTTTGCATCAAACAATTGAATGCTTTGTGTGCTCTGCCCATTGTTGGTTACAGCCATATATTTACCGCTTTTACTTACTACAATATTTAATGGTAAATCGCCAAGAGGCAAACTCTTGCCCACGGGTGTAAGACTCCAACCATTTGGTAAGGTAATGCGTTGTTTGTTTAATTGCTCCTGTGTTTGAGCTGTTGTGAGTAAACTTGCAAGCACGAAAAAGAAAAGTGTTATTTGCTTCATAGCGGAATATTTGAAGCAGTAATTTACGAAGAACGAATTTGTATTTTGTTATGAAAATATTATTTTATTGCTTCTAATATTTTTTCTTGCACTTCCACAGCTCTGTTTACAATCATTAAGTGTGTGCCTCCTTTTATAAGTACATCAGCTTTTACAAAACGAATTGGTAAAATCCTATCGGCTGTGCCATGTATATGTGTGAGGTTTTTATGTATCACTTCATTTTTTAAATGTACAATTTTATCAATAGCCCAATCTAAAAAAACTACATCACTTGCACCAATCATTGATGAAATCATTTTTTTATCTTCTCTTGTTCTTGCGCTAAATATTTTATTGGTAAGCTTATTGGCTCTTACCAAAAACTTTGCTTTTATGAGTTTGTGCAATCGCATTCTACCAGCAAGCTTATAATAAAAGGGTATCTCGTTTTTATTTTTTGAAGATGATATCAAAATTATTTTTTCTGTATCAATATGTTTGGCAACTTCTACTGCCATCATTCCACCAAAAGATAAACCAAGTAAAATTGGATTGCTAGTAGTAATTTGTTGAGTGAGTCTTAATGCGTACTCCTCAATAGTTTCTTTTTGTATTGGCGTTATCCATTTAATATGAATGGGATTATAGTTTCCAAAATTAATTTTATAAAAAACTCTTTCGTCTGCACCTAACCCAGTAAAGACGTAAATATTTTTCATTTATTGTGCATTTATTTTTATCGAATACGCTTTCAAAAATATTGCTCCCAAATTTTTATACGGTGGTATGTAACTTTCCCAGCTATCTCTTATAGCTTTACTAGGATCTTTTGTAAAAGTTTTACTCAAATTTTGCCACATGGTTCTCCACGATAAATCTGTACCACTTGTAAACACTTGGTTCATGTAACTAAGTATTGGTTTATTAATGTCGCCTGCGCCAATTTCTTTTGTAGATATAATATGTGCATCTGGATTCAATTCTAAAATTTTATTTAGATTTTGATAACCGCCGCAAGAGCCAAGCAAAACAATCTTAGCATCGCCAGGCATACGATCCATAGTACGTTGCAGCCAATAGCTATGCCCACGATGCACTATCAAA
>JAYSOC010000172.1:0-1981 GCA_043723285.1 Ferruginibacter sp.
GGCTTCATGAATTGCCTCGGGCTTCATGAATTGCCTCGGGCTTCATGAATTGCCTCGGGGTTCATGAATTGCCTCGGGCTTCAGCCCGAGGACAAAATAAGATTGAATTTCTATTCGGTCCTTTTTTAAAATTTACAAAGCGACTTTATTTCCGCTAACACACTTGCCATCCTGCTTTGCCCAATGCCAGCTTTACTTAACACAACTTCTTGCTGCAAAAGTGAAGAACACAATACAACACCCTCTGCAAGCATATTTTCTTTTTCTTTATTGGTAAGCGTAGTAAGGCATGTTATGGGGTACAAGCCAGATTTATCTATAAGGCAACTCAAACTTTTCTTTGTAGGATAATCCCAGCCAAGCAATTTTATACCAATGCAATTGCCATATGTAACCGCATCACTCGAAAATTTTGTGTTGGTAACCAAGCAACAATTCAATGGTTTTGTAGTAGAATTTTTAATCCAACTTTTTAAAACATCTTGGTATCTTGAATATATGTAGAGTGGAATTTTTACATCGCTAACAATTCCTACACTATTATGGTATTTACATTCTATCAATAAAAATTCAGTTTCGTTTTCTGCAAGCACATCTATCTCGTGTGTTACGCATACACCTTCTAAAAAAAGTTGTGTTTGCACTTTGTAACCTTCCCATTCAAATATAGCAGCAATATACTTTTCAAAAGGAAAGCCAGATGGACCTAAAGCCATAATGGCTCTCTTTAAATTGTAACGACCTGCATGGCTTCTAGAGCCACGTTTTAGCAAATTAAATGCTGCTTGGTATATTTTTTTTGTAGAAATACCATCGTATAATGTTGATTCTATCTCAGACAAAATATTATCAATCGATGCTTCATTGGCGCCTGATTTTGCTAATGAATGTCTTAATTTTTCAGAAGAAAAAGCTTCTTGTGTACCTGAGGCTTTTGTGATGATAAAATTTTTGTGTTTCATAATTTCTATATTATTTTCCCATCCTCCATTTCTATTATTCGATGGCTTCTATCTGCTATACTTTGGTCGTGTGTAACAATGAGTAGCGTTTGTTTAAACTCTTCTGCCAATTTTTTAAAAATCTCAAAAACCAATTCACTATTCTTTTTATCTAAATTGCCTGTTGGTTCATCTCCCATAATAATTAAAGGGTCGTTTATCAAAGCCCTAGCTATGGCCACTCGTTGCTTTTCTCCACCAGATACTTGGTTGGCCTTTTTCAAAGCGAGTTTGTCTATATCTAGCATTTTCAATTTTTCCATTGCCTTTGCTTCCACTTCCTTCTCCGAAAGCTTTCCCAACTTTAATGCAGGCAACATTACATTTTTCAACACCGAAAATTCATTTAGCAGATAATGAAACTGAAATACAAAACCAATTTTTTCATTACGTACTTGTGCTAATGCGGCTTCTTTTTTATTGTGCATGGTAATGTTATCAATCAATAATTCTCCTTCATAATCTGTATCCATGGTTGATAATATGTAGAGCAGTGTAGATTTTCCACAACCCGATTTTCCTGTAATAGCAACAAACTCACCTCGTTTTATAATAAAATTTATATCGCTCAAAACCCTAACTTTTATTGGGTCGTGAAAGTCTTTGTTAATGTTTCTAGCTTCTAAAATAGTAACGCTCATATTATTTTCCTCTTATAATTATTACAGGGTCTACTTTACTTGCTTTTCTAGATGGTAGCCAGCCAGCAAAAAAGGTAGTGATTAATGAAAACACTACCCCTATTAAATAAAACA
Source organism: Ferruginibacter sp. (assembly GCA_043723285.1). GTDB lineage: Bacteria > Bacteroidota > Bacteroidia > Chitinophagales > Chitinophagaceae > Ferruginibacter. The sequence continues at coordinate 1,757 of JAYSOC010000172.1, forward strand.
AAGGGTCGTAATGAATGGGATAAGTTTTTACAGTTGGCAAAGATGCAGTAGCAAAAGGAATTTGGTCAATAATGGCCGATAAACCCAAGCCCAATAACAAACCTGCAATACCACCTACAAAACCAATACTAATGGCAATGATTAAGAAAATCCGTTTCACATCTTTACCCGAAAAACCAGTTGCTTTTAAAATAGCTATGGAATCCATTTTTTCATAAATCATCA
>JAYSOC010000173.1:0-1977 GCA_043723285.1 Ferruginibacter sp.
GCATCTTTGTTTTGCAATGCACCCAATACACGTTGTATAGGAGCTTGCAATAAACCAATAACTTCACCAATAAGTTCGTTCTTAGTTTTAATTTGTGTAAGTGCTTTCAATTGGTTATCACCAACGAATACATCACCGTTTATAAAAGCAGCTTTTAAAGTAGGTCTTTCTACGCCAGCATTTGCCTTGCGGAAACCTGCTAAAATTAAAGCTGGTTCTTTAGGGTTTTCGCTAAACATAAGTGCTGTTACTTGATGCAAAGAATCAAATACACCTGCATATTTTTCAGCATCAATAGATTCTAATGCTTTTTTAATAAGTGTATTTTTTGCAACTTTCATTTCTACTTGCTTATCAAAGCAATGAGCACGCAAAGTACTTACTTGAGCTACTGTTAAGCTTTCTGTATCTGTAATATAGAAGTTGTTGTATTGATTAAACTTGCCTTTCAGCACTTCTATCACATCATTTTTTTGTTGTTTTGTCATTTCAATTATTTTTTATCCTTCACCTCTACTTTGGAGAGGACGGGTGAGGGTTTTTAGTTTTGAACAGATTTAGTATCAACCAATATGCCTGGGCTCATAGAGCTTGCCATGCTTACTCCTTTTAGGTAAGTACCTTTACTTGTAGCTGGTTTCAATTTAATAAGAGCATTAATAAACTCCATAGAATTTTCTACCAATTTTTCAGGTGCAAAACTCACACGACCAATAGATGCGTGAATGATACCTGCTTTATCTACTTTAAATGCAATTTTACCACCTTTCAAATCTTTTACTGCACCAGCAACATCGTTAGTTACAGTGCCAGTTTTAGGATTTGGCATAAGGTTACGTGGCCCAAGCACTTTACCAAGTTTACCCATTTTAGGCATAACTGATGGTGTAGCTACTATTACATCTACATCTGTCCAACCGCCTTCAATTTTTGCAATATATTCGTCTAAACCAACGAAATCTGCACCAGCTGCTGTAGCTTCTGCTTCTTTATCTGGCGTACAAAGTACCAAAACAGATTTTGTTTTACCAGTACCGTGAGGTAATGAAACCGTACCACGAATGGCTTGATCAGCTTTCTTAGGATCTACACCTAAACGTACGTGTAAGTCCACAGAGCTATCAAATTTTGTTGTATTAATATCTTTAACTAGAGCAGATGCTTCTTTTAAGGTATAAGCTTTGTTAGCGTCAACCTTAGCATTTGCTAGTTTTCTTTTTTTAGTAATCATTTTTTAAAAAGTTTTGTGGTTCCCGACAAAATCGGGACAGGTGACAATTTTAATTTTCCCAAGGTGCTTTACCATCTACTGTTAAGCCCATGCTGCGTGCAGTACCAGCTACCATACTCATTGCACTGTTAAGTGTAAATGCGTTAAGGTCAGGCATTTTATCTTTTGCAATTTCTTCTACTTGAGCCCAAGTAACTTTACCCACTTTTACACGGTTTGGCTCTTTAGAACCAGAGGTGATTTTAGCAGCTTCCATTAATTGTACAGGAGCAGGAGGCGTTTTGATGATAAACTCAAAAGATTTGTCAGCATAAACTGTGATGAGAACTGGTAATACTTTACCAGGTTTGTCTTGGGTACGAGCGTTGAATTGTTTACAAAACTCCATGATGTTGATACCCTTAGAACCCAATGCAGGCCCAATTGGCGGTGCAGGGTTGGCTTGTCCTCCTTTACATTGGAGTTTTACATAGCCAGTAATTTCTTTAGCCATATTTTATTTTTTTTGGTGATAACGTGCTACCATTTGGCAGTACTCCCATTGCTCATTATTATGCGAGCATTATTCAAAAGAACTATTTTGGGATTGCAAAAGTAAGGAAAAAACTTAGCATAAGCTTACTTTATTACAACTATTTTTAAGCTTTAAAATTATTGTTGTCCGAGATAATTAGTATTTTCTAAAATTAAGCCATTGCAAGTATTGTCAATACTCAAAATTGAAATTCAGGCATAAAATGCGGGTG
>JAYSOC010000174.1:0-1976 GCA_043723285.1 Ferruginibacter sp.
ACAATTTTTTACAAAATTAATTTTAGCCACAAAGTCTCGAAGACACAAAGGAAAAATGCGTAGCATTTTTTGTACTTCGTGCCTTTGCGCCTTGGTGGCTGGCCATATTTTTCGCAGCGAAGCTGCGGAAAACTTTTTCTTGTATGTCATTTGCAAAGAGCTTTAAAAACTTTTTTATGAGTGCCTCAGACTGACAAACTTTTAATTATTGCTTTTTTGTCTATACAAAACTGGGTAATTATCATTCCTAAAAAACAACAACACATCTCCATTCTTTGTTTTAATATTTTGTATATCCCTAACCACGCCAGAAACATTTATTCCGCTTTGTAAGGATGATATTTCTTCAAAAACTTTATTCCCTTTATTTAACAAAACTGTTCCAAAACTAGCATCCAATCTTCCAAATTGCGGCAAACAATCCGGTAAATTTCCGCCAAGTATTAAATCTATTTTTCCATCAACATTTATGTCTTTACACAAAATAGCATTGATACATGATATTTGAGCATTTAGCGGCAAAGTAACAATATCAAAATTACCATTGCCTTTGTTGTATGCTATACAACTGCTGCTATAGTTAAATGTTTTTACAGTAGATGTTTTTATGAGCTCAGGCTTAAACAATGTTTGTATTGTTTTATTTGCAAATGCATGATGCTTCAAGTTATCTTTTTTAAATGACGGTAATGCTTCTGTAAATTCTTTTTTCAAAAAAACAGGTACATCTTTACCATCTATTGTTTGCGAAAAAATTTTATCTGGTAATCCATTTTGGTCATAATCGTTTATCCAAAGTTTTATTGGTTTTGCAGAATCTGGTTGTAAATAAAAATTCTCACCAATATTCCCTAATACCAAATCTTCTTTTCCATCGCCATCTAAGTCAGCCGCTTTTATGGTTTTCCACCAGCCATATTTATTCTCCAAATTTGTTTTCGTTTCTGTAAATTTCCCATTGTTATAAGCAAATACTTTCGGACTCATCCACTCACCTACAATCACCAATTCTTTTTTTGCATCGCCTACAACATCCACCCACAGGGCATCTGTAACCATTCCTACTTTTTCAATAGCGGCAGCTTTTGTTTTGGTCACGTCCGTAAAATGTCCCTTGCCATCGTTTTCATAAATACTACTCGTTGGGTTTGCTCCATAGTTGTAACTCAAACTTCTACCACCTACAAATAAATCTTGGTCGCCATCAGCATCATAATCATAAGCAATAGCTACCGAAATATTGGCACTGTTTTCTGAAAAATTGTTTATCGATTTTGTAAAATTCCCTTTACCATCATTAATGTATAAACGATGTTGTAATCTTACACTTCTTGGTGCTTCATTATTACCACCACTGCCTACAAATAAATCATTATCGCCATCTCCATCTGCATCAAAAAAACAAAGGGCTATATCTTCAAAAGCTTTATCATCTTCAAATATTTTTTCTATTTTTTTTACAAAACTTCCAATACTTGTTTGTAAATACAATTGCCCTGCTTGGTCTTTTGCGCCACCAATAAATACATCTTCCAATCCATCGCCATTTACATCTGCATGTGCGGCTTTTGGGCCTTCTTTGCTTTGCATTGTAGGTATATTTCTTTCTTGGTAAAAGTCCACAAAATCATTTTCTATATGCTTATCAAATTTAAAACTGCTATCTGCCACAAATAGTGTAGGGGCATAGTTTAAAGGCAAATAATTAAATTTATTTTTTTGCGCTTTTGAATTATCAATTATATAATTTTTATTAATGCCAATCGTATCTATTTTTGTAACCATTGCATTTGGCCAAACAATTAAAATAGAATCTATTTTTCTATTACCAATGCCAATTATATTTTTATAATCTACACTGCTTTGAAAACCACGTGCAGGATAAATTTCTCTGTTAAGAATTTCATTTTTACAAAATACTTTTATAGTGCTACCGATGGCAAAAGTATTGCTGCCAGTATCTTTCAATAAAATAC
>JAYSOC010000175.1:0-1975 GCA_043723285.1 Ferruginibacter sp.
GCTAAAAACGAAATCAATATAATACCGATAGTTCCAATTTTACCAATTACACTATAGAAAAAATCTCTACACATATCGCCTACTGCGCCACCCCATGCAAATGCATTGCCTTGCATTATTACAGAAGCAGTAATGCTTAACAATGGAAGACCTACCAATAAATATTTAATATTTCTTACAACAGAAAATACTTTTTTGCCAAAAAATAAATTGATACCAAGTATAAAAAATAGTGTACAAAATAGGTAAGAAGCTACACCAAAACCTTTGTAAATTAAAAGGTGAGAAATAAACGCACCAAATGAACCCATGAGGTTTGCCATTTTAGTATCCGTGCCTAACAGTAATTTATACCCTTCCTTAAAAACTTTGTCTTGATCATCTTCCCAAGTAAATAAATACGATGTAAATGCTATAAAGAACAATACGGCCAGTAGCAAGCAAATGCTACCAGCAATTTTATGTGTACGCTCATCTTGCAAGAGTTTTTTTACCTCTACCGTTTCTTCTTTTTCTTGCTTTAATGCATCAGCGGCCTTGGTATTCTTTTTTACTGATTTTATTTTTTCTGCCATGGCGATAAAGATAATAAAAAAGGTAGGTTTTGATTGGTAAAATTCAATTAAAAATAAGTAGAACCAAATTAAGAGAATTTATATGCTTTATTTTGCCATAAATTACTAACTTTATGTATGCATTTTAACGAAATCATTCATACGGATAAAGATATACTTGGTGGTCAACCTGTATTTTTAGGAACCCGAGTTCCTGTAGAAACACTTTTTGATCATTTGGAAGCTGGGGTATCTTTAAATGAATTTTTAGAAGATTTTCCGACCGTAACCAAAGAACAAGCTGTATCCTTATTAGAAATGGCAAACAAATTATTGACTAATAAAAATGTTGAGCAACTCTATGAAACTATTGCTTGACGAAAATTTACCAAAAAGACTTAAAGAAGATTTTACTAATCATGAAATTTATTCCATTAGAGATAAAGGATGGAATGGTGTAAAAAATGGTGAGCTACTAAAATTAATGATTGCAGAAGAATTTGATGCATTATTAACTTTTGATAAAAATCTTCAACACCAACAAAATTTTAATAAATATACACTCTCCGTTTTTGTTTATAATACTTATGCAAATACGTATGAAGCATTATCCCCTTTATCGCACAAAATTTTAACCTTTTTAAAAGCTGAAAAGTTAGAAATTGGAGTCTATATCATTTCGAATGATTAATTTTTCCTTAAAAAACTTTTAAACAACAACCCCCATCCTGCAATAAAAGCCACACCACCAAAGGGTGTAATAGCACCAAGCCATAAAAAATTATTTGCTTCAATAGCTTTTACATACGTAAGCAAATACAATGAGCCGCTAAAAATAATAATCCCTATTAGAAATAACTTACCAGCCCAAAGCATACTTTTTGTAGGAAATTCTTTGTACAAAATTGCTGTGAGAAAAATTGCAAACACATGATACATTTGGTAACGAACACCTGTTTCAAAAATGGCTAACACATCTTCAGAAACCCTGCTTTTAATACTATGTGCGGCAAATGCACCAAGTATTACGGAGAGTGTTCCTAAAAAAGCCCCAGTTTTTAAAAATCCATTATGCATTTTTTTACCGCAAAGGTCGCAAAGTTTTTCGCAAAGAAGGCAAAGGATTGTTGTTATATTTTAGAAATATTATCTAATACGAATTTAAACCCATTACGATGTAAATTTTCAGTAGTTAATATAATTTTACTCTGGTTATAAAAGGGAAGTCGTTCTTCTAATTTTTCTTTGATGATGTTTTGCAGATCGTCTGGAGTACGAGAAAGCAATAGCGGTCGTTGTTTTTTATCGTTTATTAAATGATGAAAAATATTTTCTATAGTTTCATTTAAAAATACTGTTGTTCCATTTTTATTCATCCAATTCATATTATCAAAAAAACATGGTACGCCGCCACCACAGGC
>JAYSOC010000176.1:0-12685 GCA_043723285.1 Ferruginibacter sp.
ATTTGCAACTGCGTTGTACAAACAAAGCATATGCAATGGCGTTACCAATTCTTCGTAACCATGTGCCATATAAGGAATAGATATTGTAGCTACATCTGGTTTTCCATTAATAAAAAAAGTAAACAAATGGGGAGCTACAACAATTCCTTATATGGCACATGGTTACGAAGAATTGGTAACGCCATTGCATATGCTTTGTTTGTACAACGCAGTTGCAAATGATGGAAAATTTATGCGTCCTTATTTGGTGAACGAAATAAAAGATTTTGGAGTAACGGTAAAGAAAATTGAACCAGAAATATTGGATGCAAAAATTTGTAGTCAATCTACAATTGTAAAATTAAAAGCCTGTATGCTAGAAGTGGTAGAAGGTTTGCATGGCACTGCTCATAAAGTAGTGTTTGATTCTACATACAAAATTGCAGGAAAAACTGGTACGGCTGTAACGGCGCAAGATAATAGAGGTTACAATAAAGGAGCAAAAGTTTATCAAGCTTCTTTTATAGGATATTTTCCTGCAGATGCGCCAAAATATACGATGGCAGTGGTTATACAAAATACACGTGAGTCGAAATTAATTTATGGTGCTGATGTATCTGGTGCTGTATTTAAAGAAATAAGTGATAAGATTTATGCAAGGTTTTTAACAACGGCTTCATACAATTCTCCTTTGATAAAAGATTCGGTGGTGAATAATGCAATAGGAATGAAGAATGATATGCAATCTATTTTTGGGTACATGAATATTCCTTACGGAGATGCATCTGCATCGGGCGCATGGAGAAATGTTATAGTTACACAAAATACAGCATCGATGAATGTTGTAACAACTTCATTAAAAAATGCTATGCCAGATGTAATGGGTATGGGTTTAAAAGATGCAGTGTATTTATTAGAAAACAAAGGATTGAAATTGGCATTGCAAGGCAAAGGAAAAGTAGTTAGCCAAAGTTTAATAGCTGGAACAAATTTTAGTAAAGGACAAAAAATAACCTTGTTTTTAAATTAATGTTGAAAGACCTTTTATATAAAGTAAAACTTAAAGCAGTGCATGGTAGTACTGATGTGGAGATAAAATCTTTGCACATCGATTCTCGTGCAATAGTTGCGGGCAGTTGTTTTATTGCTTTAAAAGGTACAACGTTAAATGGAAATGATTTTATAGATGCAGCCATTGCAAAAGGTGCAGTAGCCATTATTACAGAAAATAAGCCAGCAAATATAGTTGATGGTATTACGTATGTAGAAGTTGAAAATGTTAGTACAGCTTCGGGTTTGATGGCACATCATTTTTATGGAGAACCATCAACAAAAATAAATTTGGTAGGTGTAACTGGTACAAATGGTAAAACAACAGTAGCAACTATTTTGTTTAATCTGTTTACAAAACTTGGTTATAAATGTGGATTGATAAGTACGGTAGAAAATAAAATTGCGGAAACAATTATTCCTGCAACACATACCACACCTGATGCTATAAACTTAAATGCATTACTGAAAAAAATGTTAGATAAAGGATGTGAATATGTTTTTATGGAGTGTAGTAGTCATGCCATAGACCAAGAGAGAATTGCTGGCTTGCTTTTTAAAGGCGGCATTTTTACAAACATTACACACGATCATTTAGATTATCATAAAACATTTGACGAATACATTAGGGTAAAAAAACATTGGTTTGATAATATGCCAGCAAATGCTTTTGCTATAAGCAATGCAGATGATAAACGTGGCGCAGTGATGTTGCAAAATACTGCTGCAAAAAAATATTATTACAGTCTTAGAACGGTTGCTGATTTTAAGGGAAAAATATTAGACAATAGTTTGACTGGTTTGCACATGATAGTGAATGATGTGGAAGTACATTTTAAATTGATTGGAGAATTTAATGCATACAATTTATTATCTGTTTATGCTGCAGCCATTTGTTTAGGAATGGATAAGCAAGAAGTGTTGCTTGCGCTTAGCAATATAGATGGAGCAGAAGGGCGTTTTGATTATGAAGTGAGCAAGATTGAAAAAGTAATTGGCATTGTTGACTATGCACACACGCCAGATGCATTGCTGAATGTGTTGGCAACGATAAAAAATTTGAGACAAGGATTTGAGAAAATAATAACAGTTGTGGGTTGTGGTGGTAATAGAGATAAGGCCAAAAGACCAATAATGGCCGAGGTTGCTTGCGAACATAGCGATAGAGTAATTCTAACATCGGATAATCCACGTAATGAAAAACCAGAAGATATTTTGAGAGACATGGAAGCTGGTGTTAATGTAGTAGCAAGAAGAAAATCCATAACCATAGCAGATAGAAAGGAGGCGATAAAAACAGCGGTGAGTTTGAGCAACAAAGAAGATATTGTTTTAATAGCTGGAAAAGGTCACGAAAAATATCAAGAAATAGAGGGTGTGAAATATGATTTTGATGATAAGAAAGTGTTGAGAGAGATGTTTGAGCTTTTAGGGAAATGAGCTAATTAGCTGATTTGCTAATGTGCTAATGGGGGAGCTTGTGCATGATGAGAGTTTGTAGAATAGAATGAGGTGTTGGCCTAAAAGAATTAAGGCTTTAAAAAAGTAATTAAGTTTTGAATTTATAAAATTAACAGATTAGCTCATTAGCAAATCAGCAAATTGTTTAAATTATGTTATATCATTTATTCGATTGGATTACGCAGCACTGGGCAAAGGCATCTTTTCCTGGAAGTGGACTATTTCAGTTTATCAGCTTTCGAGTAATTATGGCGCTTATACTTTCGCTGGTTATTACAACGGTGTATGGCAAAAAGCTCATTGTGTTTTTACAAAATAAACAAATGGGCGAAACCGTTCGTGAGCTTGGCCTTGCAGGCGAGCAACAAAAAAGAGGAACACCATCTATGGGTGGTATCATTATTATTTTGGGAATATTAATACCTACTTTATTATTGGCAAATTTAGATAAAGTGTATATAAGATTAATGATGCTTTGTACGGTATGGCTTGGTGCAATAGGTTTCATAGATGATTACTTAAAAATAAAAAGTAAGAGAGACGCTAAAGCAAAAGGGGTTGAGTATAAGAAAAGTGATAGTGATGGATTGGCTGCAAAATTTAAATTATTTGGGCAAGTTAGTTTAGGAATCATTGTGGGTGTTACATTAACATTTAGTCCGAGCGTAACAGTGAAAAGAGAAATTACCTCTGCCAATATGGAAGATGTTTTACAAAGAGGAGAAAAACAATTGAAGGTAGATACAATAGTTATTGATGGTAAGAAGCACATTTTTGCAAATGTTAAATCGCAAGTTACAACAATACCATTTACAAAAAACCACGAGTTTAATTATGCAGATTTATTACCAAAGAGTTTAGAAGATTATGCGTATTTAATTTATATACTTATTGTAATTTTTATTGTAACGGCAGTATCTAATGCAGCAAATATTACTGATGGATTGGATGGTTTGGCTACAGGTATCAGCGCCATCATTGGCATATGCTTGGGCATATTTGCATACGTAAGTGGCAACATAAAATTTGCAGAGTATCTCAACATTATGTACATACCAAATCTTGGCGAGCTTTCTATTTTTATTGCAGCATTTGTGGGAGCATGTATTGGGTTTCTTTGGTACAACTCGTATCCGGCGCAGGTTTTCATGGGCGATACTGGCAGCCTTGCATTGGGAGGAATTATTGCAGCATTGGCAATAATTGTAAGAAAAGAATTATTGATACCAATATTTTGTTTGGCATTTTTTGTAGAGCTGTGCAGTGTGATGTTGCAGGTAAGTTATTTTAAATACACAAAGAAAAAATATGGCGAAGGACGAAGAATTTTCTTAATGAGCCCTTTGCATCATCATTATCAAAAGAAAGGATACCATGAAAGTAAGATAGCCGTGCGTTTTTGGATATTGACTATTCTTTGTGTAGCAGTGGCCATTGCTACATTAAAGTTGAGATAAATTTTTGGAAAAAGTGAATAAACGAATTGTAATACTTGGAGCAGGAGAAAGTGGAATTGGTACTGCCATACTTGCCAAGCAGCAAGGCTTTGAAGTGTTTGTGAGCGATGGCGGCGTAATAAAAGAAAATTATAAAACAGATCTTTTACATAACAATATCGAATTTGAAGAAGGGTTTCATACGGAAGAAAAAATATTTTCGGCAGATGTGGTAATGAAAAGCCCAGGTATTCCCGAGAAGAATGAGTTGGTGAAAAAGATTAGAGCAAAGGGGATAGAAATAATTAGTGAAATAGAATTTGCATATAGGTACAAAGGCTATAGTAAAATAATTGCAATAACAGGAAGCAATGGAAAAACAACTACTACTGCGCTTACATATCACATATGCAAATTGGCTGGCGAAGATTGCGCAATGGTAGGAAATATAGGCTTTTCATTTGCTAGGCAAGTAGCAGAAGATCCGAAAAAATGGTATGTGGTGGAAGTGAGTTCTTTTCAGCTAGATGATATAAAAACGTTTAGGCCAGATGTAGCGATTATAACAAACATAACCGAAGATCATTTAGATAGATACGAATACGATGTAAATAATTATATAAAAAGCAAATTTAAAATAATAGAAAATCAAACAGAGGATGATGTGTTTATTTATAATCTGGATGATGAAACAACAATAAATAATTTAAATAAATATTCCTTTAGATCAATAAAAGCACCAATTACCATGAGTAAAGAATTACCGGAAGGCGCATATCTAACAAACGCACAAATGCATCTTAAGTGGAAAGGAGAAGAGATGCAAATGAATGTATTGGATTTTGCTGTAAAAGGAAAACACAATCAATATAATGGTATGGCAGGAAGTATGGCAGGGTTTGCAGTAGGTATAAGAAAAGAAAAAATAAGAGAAGCTTTGCAAACTTTTGAAAGCTTGGAACACCGAATGGAGCCTGTAGTTACGATACGTGGTGTAGAATTTATAAACGATAGTAAAGCAACAAATATAAATAGCACTTGGTATGCATTGGAGAGTATGAAAAAACCTGTGATATTAATTTTGGGTGGTGTGGACAAAGGAAATGATTATGAAGTGTTGAAAGAATTGGTGGTAGAAAAAGTAAAAGCTATTGTTTGTTTGGGTACCGATAATGCAAAAATACATGAGGCATTTGGCGATGTGGTTTCATTGATGGTGAATGTGGATAATGCAACAGATGCAGTGCAATCGGCATTTCATTTTGCAGCAAAAGGCGATGTGGTTTTGTTAAGTCCTGCATGTGCAAGTTTTGACTTGTTTACAAATTATGAAGATAGAGGAATACAGTTTAAGAAGGCGGTGAAGGATTTGTAGGGAAAAATTAAATGTTCAATAATCAATGCTCAATTTTCAATGTTCAAGTGTGAACGCATTGTGTAAGCGGGGTTCTAATACGTTTCGATAAAAGATGAAAAATGATATACTGTTGAATGGAGCGTCGCCACTGAAGTTCAATCTGCCGGCAGGCAGGTCAAGGTTCTTCCGCTCGTAAACAAAAAAAGAAAAAGAATTTTTATAAAAAATAAATGCTAGAAGCAAATACGATACGAGATTTTTTTAAGCCAGACATTGCAAATATGGGCGATAACCTTGTAAACAAAACAAAAGGTGATCGTGTAATATGGGCAATAGTGGTCATACTTACGCTTGCAAGTTTGTTACTCGTATATAGTAGCACGGGCTCACTGGCGTATCGTATGAGTAAGAGCACGGAAAGTTATTTATTTAAACAGTTTGCATTTATTATGCTTGGTATAATGGTTATTTATTTTGCGCATAGAATTAATTATACATTGTACTCAAGGGTTGCGTTGATATTATTTCTAATTTCTGTTCCTTTATTACTCTATACTTTATTATTTGGTGTGCAATTGAATGCTGGTAGTCGTTGGATAAAATTGCCAGTTATAAACATGACATTTCAAACATCGGATTTGGCGAAACTTTCGCTGTTCATGTATCTCAGCCGACAACTGAGTAGAAAGCAAGCGGTGATCAAAGATTTTAAAAAAGGATTTTTACCAATTGTTGTACCTATTGGCGTAATATGTTTATTGATTGCACCTGCAAATTTATCTACTGCAATATTGGTAGCAGGTACAAGTTTTGTATTGATGTTTATTGGCAGGGTAAGTTCAAAACATATTTTGCTTACTATGGGTGTGGCTATGATTCCGGTGTTGTTTTTAATTTTTATTGCGGCATTTACATACGATAAAGAAAAAGGACATTCAGAAAAATTGCCAGCTATTTTGTCAGCAGGGAGAATACCGACATGGATAGGAAGAATACAAACTTTTGTGTATAGTAAAAAAGAAGACAATAGCGATAAGTTGTATCAGATAAACCAAGCAAAAATTGCCATTGCAAAAGGCGGGTGGCTAGGACAAGGGCCAGGAAATAGTACGCAAAGAAATTTTTTGCCACATAGTTACAGCGATTTTATTTATGCAATAATTATAGAAGAGTATGGCATTTTTGGAGCGTTAATTATTTGTTGTATTTACTTATTGTTTTTATATCGATGTATAAGAATTTATAGAAAATGTCCGTATGCATTTGGTGCATTCCTCGCATTGGCACTGAGTTTTACGCTGGTTATACAAGCAATAGCAAACATGGGTGTAAATGTAAATTTATTCCCAAACACTGGTGTTACTTTGCCATTGGTGAGTATGGGAGGAAGTAGTTTTTTATTCACTTGTTTAAGTATAGGTATCATATTAAGTGTATCGAGAAATGTGGATCAGCAAGAAGGAAAAGCTGCTTTGCAAGCATTAAAAGATAATAGAGAAGAAAAAGAAATTGTAGAAGCATAATGAGTGAAGTAAAAAATATAGTAGAAAATAATTTGCGAATCATCATTGCTGGTGGTGGCACGGGTGGGCACATTTTTCCTGCTATTGCCATTGCAAATGCCATTAAAAAAATAAAACCTGATACACAGTTTTTATTTGTAGGCGCAAAAGGAAAAATGGAAATGGAAAAAGTACCACAAGCGGGCTACGAAATAAGAGGATTGGATATTGCAGGGTTTAACAGAAGTTCTTTGATAAAAAATATTACATTGCCTTTTAAAATTTTAAAGAGCTTTTTGCAAGTGTCTAAAATTATTGCGGCGTTTAAACCGCATGCTATTGTTGGTGTTGGAGGGTATTCGAGTTTTCCGGTATTGCGTTTTGCACAGAGTAAAAACATACTTACGTTTATACATGAGAGCAATTCGTTTGCGGGTAAGAGTAATATTTTGTTGGGTAGAAAAGCAACAAGAATATTTACCGCATCAGAAAATATGAGCGCATTTTTTCCTGAAGCGAAAACGATTTTAACGGGTAATCCTGTTCGCCAATCAATAAGCCAAAGCCAAGTATCAAAAAATGAAAGTTTGAAATTTTTAGGCTTGGAAGAAAATAAAAAAACAGTATTGGTGGTTGGTGGTAGTCTTGGAGCAAAATCGATTAATGAAGCCATTAACAAGAATATAGATGCATTTGCAAAAAATGATTTGCAACTCATTTGGCAAACTGGTAAACCATATTTTGAAACGGCAACAGCAACGGTGAAAGGGCATAATGAAATTATTATGAAAGATTTTATTACCCAAATGGAATATGCATACGAAGCTGCAGATGTAGTAATAAGTAGGAGTGGAGCTATGGCGGTGGCAGAACTTTGTTTGGTAAAAAAGCCAGTAATATTTGTGCCTTACCCACATGCGGCAGAAGACCATCAAATGGCTAATGCAATGGCGCTAGTAAATAGGAATGCTGCATTGATAGTGAAAGATGCTGACGCAGGAAATGATTTGGTAAATACATTGTTAAAATTAATGACAGATGAAAATTTGCAAAACGAATTAAAAAATAATATTTCAATATTGGCTGTAAAAAATGCGGATGAAATAATAGCATCACAAATTTTGCAAGCGATTAAATAAGGAGATGTCAGCTTTTATTAGAAACTTTCTAGTATAAGGATTCTATGAAAGGTGACACCTCTAAATAAAATTTTTTGCAAGCAATTAACAGAGCATGATAGACATAAATAAAATATCGTCGGTATATTTCCTAGGCATTGGTGGGATTGGTATGAGCGCACTGGCAAGATATTTTAATGAGCAAGGTGTAAAAGTGAGTGGGTATGATAAAACAGAAACGGCACTTACAAAAAAATTACAGGCAGAGGGAATTGATATTCATTTTACGGATGATGTGGCGTTGATAGATAAAAATTCAGGAGTAGTGGTTTATACACCAGCAGTTCCAGCATCGCACAGCGAATTAAATTTTTATAAAGACAATAATTATGCGCTGCTAAAACGTAGTGATGTATTGGGGTTGCTTACGGAAAAAAGTTTTAATGTATGTGTGGCAGGTACGCATGGTAAAACAACCACGAGTGCAATGGTAGCCCATATTTTAAAAGATAGCGGCTTTGGTTGTAATGCATTTTTAGGTGGTATAGCTGCAAACTATGATACCAATTATTTAAGTAGTGAGAACAATGTTTCCGTAGCAGAAGCAGATGAGTACGATAGAAGTTTTTTGAAATTGAAACCAGATGTAGCAATCATAACAGCAATGGATGCAGACCATTTGGATATTTATGGCACAGAAGAGAATATGCAAGATGCATTTGTAGAATTTACAACTAAGATAAAAGAAAATGGTTGTTTGATTGTGAAGCATGGTTTGAAACGGATGAATGATTTTAAGGTAAAAGATATTTGCACATATTCTTTTAGCGATAAAAATGCAAATATTCATATTGATAATTTGGTAATAAATAATGGAGCATATCAATTTGATGTTGTAAATAATTTTTGGAGAGTTAACGATGTAATATTAAACATGGGTGGCTTGCACAATATTGAAAACGTAATAGCAGCAATAGGTGTGGCCAAATATTTGAAAATAGGTGAGGATAAAATAAAAGCAGCAGTTTATTCTTTTGCAGGTGTGAAGAGGAGATTTGAGTATGTTGTAAAATCGGATAAATTTATTTTTATAGACGACTACGCACATCATCCAGAAGAATTGCGAGCATTGATAGAAGGAGCAAAAAATTTATTTCCTTCAAAAAAATGTACAGTTATTTTTCAGCCGCATTTGTTTAGTAGAACAAAAGATTTGGCAGATGGATTTGCAGAAGTATTGAGCATGGCAGATGAAACAATTTTATTGCCTATTTACCCTGCAAGAGAATTGCCTATGGAAGGGGTAACGAGCGAATTGATTTTAAACAAAATGACGAACCGCCATAAAAGTATTAAAGAAAAAGATGAAATACTTTCATGGTTGGAAAATAATAAACAAGAATTGCTGATAACAGCGGGTGCAGGAGATATAGATACTTTGGTAGAACCAATAAAAAAATTATTACTACAAAATGGGTAATACAAAATACAATACTAAAAAAGTAATACGCAGCATTGTTTGGATGCTGATAGGTATTGTATGCATTACATTGCTCATTTCGGCAGTGCATAATAAGGAAGCTAAAACATGCAAGGCTGTGGAGATAGAAATTTCGGGTGTAAACAATAATTTTTTTATAGACAAAAATGATGTGTATGCTATCATTAAAAATTTTGGTGGAGATAGCACAGAACAAAGAGCTTTAGCTGATATAGATTTAAAGCAAATAGAAAGAGAGTTAGAAAAAAATGTTTGGATAAAAAGTGCAGAGTTGTTCTTTGATAATAATAATGTACTAAAAGTTTCTGTAGATGAAAGAGAACCTATAGCAAGATTGTTTACAAATGCAGGCAATAGTTTTTACATAGACAGTAGTTGTAAAATGCTACCACTGAGTGATAAATTTTCCGCACGGCTACCAATATTTACAGGTTTAATTACTGATGCAAAATATGTATCTCTAGCAGATAGTGTTTTGCTTTTAGATATAAAAAACATTAGCATAAAAATTATGGCCGATTCATTTTTAATGGCCATGATAGAGCAGGTGGATATTACAGCCAATCGTACTTTTGAAATGATACCAAAAATTGGTAAACAAAAAATAATTTTTGGAGATGCAACTGATATAGATTTGAAATTTACAAAACTAAAAATGTTTTACAAAACTATTATTGCACAAGCAGGATGGAATAGGTATAATAGCATTGACCTGCAATATAAAAATCAAGTAGTAGCAATTGTAAGAGGTGCGGCAGATGTAGCAGAAGATTCTTTGAGAACATTGCAACTGATGCAATCTATTGTAGAAAATGCAACTCGTCAATCTGGAGATTCATCTCAAATATTTATTGCCGATACCGACAGAAACAATACTGATAGTGCAATGGTAGAACAATCAGTGGAGAGAGAAGATGAAGGCATAGATCCTTCTGTGCGTAGTATTGCAAAACCAATTGAAACAAAACCAGTGCCTGTTGTTATAAAACCAGTAATAGCAAAGCCACAAATTGTTCCTATAAAACCAGCAGTTAAAAAAATTCCTATTAAAAAACCACCTGTGGGAAAACCTCCTATTGCAAAACCACCAACAAAAAAACCTGCTGCAATAGCTGTAACACCTCGTGTTACAGCCGTTGTAGCAAAACCAAAACCAATTGCAACAATGCCTGCAAAACCAGTAATAAAAAAACCTGTGCTGCAGCAAAAACCAAAACCAGTAGTAAAAAAACCAGCAAATGATTATTAGAGGATAGACAAAAGATTTTAGATATTAGACACAAGGCATTAAAGTAAAAATAAAAGAGATTTAAAAATACACACAAACACAAATCGACACAAAGTTCAAAAGTCCCCCCAATGGGGATTTAGGGGACTACAAAACACACACTCATGAATCAAGAACAACCAGTAATCGTAGGATTAGACATTGGTACCACAAAAATTGCAGCTATTGCAGGTCGCAAAAATGAACATGGCAAACTAGAAATATTGGGCTTTGGTAGAGCCAATAGCAATGGTGTGCAGCATGGCATGGTACTTAATATTGATCAAACAATTAAAGCCATACAAAGTGCTTTAGAAAATTGCTACGCATCTAACCCTAACCTTGCTATAAACGAGGTGTATGTTGGTATTGCAGGGCATCACATAAAAAGTTTGCAAACCCGTGGCGATATTGTGCGCCAAAATAATGATGAAGAAATTCGTCAAGATGAAATTGATAGATTGATTGCCGATCAGTATCGTACATACATACCAGCAGGCGATCAAATTATCGATGTAATTCCGCAAGAATTTACGGTAGATAATTTTCAAAATATACCAAACCCAATTGGGTACAGCGGTGTAAAAGTTGGTGCAAATTTTCACATTATCACCGGTGATAAAAATGCTATTAGAAATATCAATCGCAGTGTAGAAAAATCAGGTTTAAAAACACAAGATTTGGTTTTGCAACCTTTGGCATCTGCAGCGGCTGTAATGTGTGATCAAGATTTAGAAGCAGGAGTAGCCATTGTAGATATTGGTGGTGGTACAACAGACCTTGCTGTTTTTTACGAAGGTATTTTAAAGCACACAGCTGTAATTCCTTTTGGTGGCGAAAATATTACTAACGATATTAAAACTGGGTTGGGTGTTTTAAAAACACAAGCCGAGCAAATGAAAATACAGTTTGGTAGTGCGCTTGCAGATGAAACAAAAACGAATGCATTTATTACCATTCCAGGTTTGCGTGGTATGGCACCAAAAGAAATTTCTGTAAAAAACCTTGCTAGCATTATACAAGCACGCATGAGTGAGATTATGGATTTTGTAACCTATCATTTAAAGCAAGTTGGCCTAGATCATAGAATGTTGAACGGCGGTGTAATACTTACTGGCGGAGGCTCTCAGCTAAAACATTTGATACAACTTACAGAATATATTACTGGGTTAAATGCACGTATTGGTTTTCCTAACGAGCATTTATCTGGCGGGCATATAGAAGAATTGAGCAAGCCAATGTACAGCACATGTATTGGTTTAATTTTAAAAGGTTACAACGATTACGAAAATAAGAATAAGAAATTCGACAACAATTTTATCAAAGTTGCTGGTACTGGTATTATGCAAGAATCACCAGTCGCTTCAGATGAGCTTTCTACCTCATTAACGTCAGCATCGTTTGAAGAAAAAGAAACCGAGGTTGTAAAGCGCAAAAAAACAATCAAAGGTTTTATGGATAGTTTTAAAACAAACTTGATAGAAATGTTTAAGGAGGAAGGGGATGAGGAGCTTTAAGAGTTGAAGATTGAAGGTTCAAAGTTGAAAGTTGAAAGTTCAAAGTTTTTTTAGAGCAATCTCTCTGCGAAAACTCAATCAACTCTTTTCTCTGCGGTGAAAAATAAAAGTTAATAATTAACAACACAAGAATAAAAAATGGAGCGCAAAGTATTTGAGAAGCCCTAAACCGCAACTCAACAACTCGTAACTCGTAACCCAATTACTTACATTAAATTCGAACAACATGATACATTTTGATTTGCCCAAAGACCAATCCTCTATCATAAAAGTGATAGGCATCGGCGGTGGCGGAAGCAATGCTGTAAACCACATGTTTGCACAAAACATAGAAGGTGTAAACTTTATTATTTGCAATACCGATGCGCAAGCCATTGCACAAAGTAAAGTGCCCAATAAAATACAGCTTGGTCCGCACTTAACGCAAGGCCTTGGTGCTGGTGCAAACCCAAAAGTAGGTAAAGAAGCTACTGAGGAAAGTTTAGAAGATATAATAC
>JAYSOC010000177.1:0-1971 GCA_043723285.1 Ferruginibacter sp.
AAATAAAAAAACGATTGTTTTTAAATTTACTCAAATTGGTAAGTATAAAAAAAAACACGAGTTTTCATGCCACCGATAATGCAGAAGCTGAATACATAAAAAATGAATTTGGTGAAAATGTAACTGTATATGAAGCTGGAAATTTTGGAAGCGTAATGAGTACTTCCAAAATGCTTTACAAAGAAGTAGGTATATTAAAACTTATTACCATTGCACTCATTAGCCCAATGAAAAATTATTTGCTAGTATTGCAAGCATTGGCAACTTGTACAGCAAATATTGAATACAATATATATGGACCTGTAAAAGATGCGGCATATTGGGAGCTTTGTAAAAAGCAAATGGCTTTGTTACCATTAAATATTAGGATACAATATCAGGGAGAAATTAAACCAACGGAAATTGAACATGAATTATCAAAAAATCATGTTTTTATAATGCCAAGCAAGAGCGAAAACTTTGGGCATGCATTAATAGAAGCTTTATCATCTGGTAAACCTATTATTACTAGCAATGCTACTCCTTGGAATAATTTATTGGCTAATAAAGCTGGTGTAAATTGTAATGCAGATGAACACGCTATCAGCAATGCCATCAATTTTTTTGCAGAAATGAATGCAGAAACGTATGAGCAATTTGTAAATGGCGCCATTCAATATGCTTCAAAAAAAATAGATTCTCATGTATTGCATATTCAATACCAACAAATGTTTGCTGTATAAATGAATAAAAATATTTTTGCTGAAAAAAAGTTTATACGATTTGTGGCCACTTTTATAGCAGTTTTTTTAATTTGTTATTATGGAACACTTTTTCTTACAGGTTTAGCTGTGCAAGGTGGCAGCTATAGCCCATTTGTAGAAAAATATTTTAACATTGCTTCTTGGCTTCGTTCATCACTAATACTTTCTTCAAAACAATTTTTGTTTTTACTTGGCACCGAAACAGTACGCTCAGATGAATATGTATTGCGTGCAGTAGGAGGAAGAGGCGTAAGAATTGTATATGCATGTTTGGGTTTTGGTGTAATGAGTTTTTGGGTTGCTTACATTGTTGCAAACTTTGCATCTTTACCCAAAAAAATATATTGGATTTTTGGAGGATTATTTTTTTTGTGGATAATAAATGTGGTGAGAATAAGTCTTGTATTATTAGCAGGTAATAAAGGTTGGCTTTTCCCATTTGGATGGGACCACCACACTTGGTTTAACATCGTTGCATACGGGGCTATTTTTGCAATGATTTATTTTTTTGAAAAAAGTTTAAAAGGTAAAAATTAAGAATGATAATAGTTGGCATTAATGCTTATCATGCAGATGCGTCTGCAGCCATTTTTGTAAATGGCAAAATGGTAGCTGCAATAGAAGAAGAGCGTTTCAGAAGAATAAAACATTGGGCAGGGTTTCCATCTCAAGCTATATCATTTTGTTTAAAGGAAGCAGGAATAACTTTTGGTGAAGTGGATTTTTTTGCAATTGGTAGAGATCCTAATGCAAAAATGATAAAGAAAATTTTATATCTTTTAGCTAACCCAGTAGGAAGTTTTGCAACAGTAAAAGAAAGATTTGGCAATAGAAAAAAAGTAGCTTCGGTACAAGATGAATTGGCTGCTTTATCAGGATTGCCGGCTACTGATTTTGTTAATAAAGTAAAAAATATAGAACATCATCGCAGCCATTTGGCATCTGCATTTTTTGCATCTCCATTTAAAGAAGCAGCTTGTATCTCTATTGATGGTTCAGGTGATTTTACAACAACCATGACGGGTATTGGAAAAGATAATAATATTGAAGTTCTTTCTTCATTAGATTTTCCGCATTCGCTTGGTATTTTTTATACAGCCTTTACACAGTTACTTGGCTTTCCGCATTATGGCGATGAGTATAAAGTAATGGGTATGGCGCCTTATGGGCAAGCAAAATATACAGACCAATTATTAGATGTTATTAAATGTACCGATGATGGTTTGTT
>JAYSOC010000178.1:0-4891 GCA_043723285.1 Ferruginibacter sp.
ACCCTTTGCATTATTGTTGACCAAAGAACCACTGCTCAAGGGCTGGCAGATGGGAAGTAGTAGCCCACAGGAGGGAGGAATGACCGACGAGGACTACTACGGACAGCCGCAACAAATGTTCAACAATGTTATGCAGCCCACCGCCCCAAAAAACCCCACAAAAATTAATTTTGTACATTGCATACAATTAATACAATAGAAAAAGTTTTATGAGTAAACAGAATAGTTCGGATGGCAAAAAAATAGCTTCGCAAAGTGAAGTTGTAAAAGGTAAATTAGAAATAAGCCGCAGTGGTATGGGCTTTGTAATTGTGGAAGGCAGAGAGAAGGATATTATCGTAAAACCAAACGATTTTGGCAAGGCTTTTCATGGCGATACGGTGAAGGTGCAAGTAATGAACCCGCACGATAAAAATAAACGCACTGAAGGAAAAATAACTGGCGTAGTAGAGCGCAAGCAAACAGATTTTATTGGCAATGTACAGGTAAAAGGCACCATGGCTTTTTTTATAGCTGGCGGCAATAACCCAATGCCCGATTTTCACATAGATTTTAAAAGGTTGAACGGCGCAAAAGATGGCGATAGAGTAGTAGCAAAATTTTTGCAATGGGACAAGAGCGATAAAAAACCTGAAGGCGAAATTGTAGCTGTAATGACTGCAGAAAACGAAGCAGATATGGCTATGAAAGAAATATTGGTGCATGCTGGTTTTCCATTAGCTTTTGATGCAGATGTGCTGAAAGCTGCTGCGGTATTGAGTCCTAACATTACAAGAGAAGAATTAAAAAAACGAAAAGATTGTAGAGATATTCTTACGTTTACCATTGACCCTGCCGATGCAAAAGATTTTGATGATGCTATTTCGGTAAGAAATTTGGATAATGGCAATTACGAAATTGGTGTACACATTGCCGATGTGAGCCATTTTGTAACACAAGGAAGTATATTGGACAAGAGTGCTTACGACCGTGCTACGAGTGTGTATTTGCCAGATAGAGTAAACCCCATGTTGCCAGAAAAAATATCCAACGAATTGTGTTCGCTTAGGCCTAATGAAGATAAATATTGTTTTTCGGTAATTTTTCAAATAAGCAATCGTGCAGAAGTAAAACACAAATGGATTGGTAGAACGGTTATACACAGCAACCATCGGTTTACTTATGAAGAAGTACAACAAACCATTGAAACAAAGGATGGGCTTCACTTTAAGCCTATTTTATTGTTAGATAATTTGGCCAAACAATTTAGAAAAGAACGTTTTGATAATGGTGCTATCAATTTTTCATCGCAAGAAGTACGATTTAAATTAGATGATAAAGGCAAGCCCATTGGTATTATGATAAAAGAGAGTAAGGATGCTAATAAATTGGTAGAGGAATTTATGTTGCTCGCAAATCGTACGGTGGCAGAATATGTATCTAAAATAAAAGTGAATAAAGAGCCGATACCTTTTTCGTATCGTACACATGATGATCCTGACCCTGAAAAGCTAGCACCATTTATTGCTTTTGCAAAAAAATGTGGTTATGAATTTGATGCTAAAAATCCGAATGATGTAGCTACATCGTTTAATAAATTATTGGCAGATGTAAAAGGAAAGCCCGAGCAGCATGTGTTGGAGCAGCTTGGTATTCGTACCATGGCTAAGGCAAAATACACGAGTGAAAATGTTGGGCACTATGGTTTAGGTTTCGAAAACTATTGCCATTTTACATCGCCCATTCGTAGGTATCCAGATGTGATGGTGCATAGAGTAATGCAAAGCATTATTGATAAAAATTTGCTTATTGATAAAGCCATGGAAGAAAAAAATAAACATTGCAGCGATAAAGAGCGTGGTGCCATGGAAGCAGAACGTGCAAGTAATAAATACAAGCAAGTAGAATACATGCAGCAGTTTTTGGGAGATGAGTTTGAGGGTATCATTAGCGGTGTTTCGCAATTTGGTTTTTGGGTAGAAACCGTGGAGCATAAATGTGAAGGGTTGGTAAGTGTAAAAGACCTTAGCGACTACGATGATTTTAGACAAGATGAAGCCAACTACGCACTAGTAGGTATGCGCACGGGCAAAACGTTTAGAATGGGCGACCATATAACCATAAAAGTAATAGCAGCAAATTTAGATAAACGCCAGCTGGATTATGAGTGGGTAACAGAGATACAAGGCAAGGCAAAACAATCAGGGGCAAAGGGTACAAAGGCAGCGGCTAAGAAAGTAGAAGTGAAAAAGAAAGTTGCGAAGAAGAAGTGAGAAGGTTGAAAGTTGAAGGTTCAAAGTTGAAGGTTCAAAGTTTTTGAAGTTTGAAATTATTTTCGAAGTTTATAAAATGCGAAGCATTTTTCTTCCCCGACTTATTTTCTAAAAACGCTTTCCCGTCTTCTCGGCAAAAATAACTTTACGAAGCATAATTAATATTTATGTCTATTTGTGAAATAAATGGCTTAGACAATTTTGAGCAGCAAAAAATAAAAACGAAGTTTTCCCTTTGTGTCTTAGAATCCTTGTGGCTAAAATTTTCTTACCTAAGCTGAAAAAACATAAATAATTAAACCAACATTTGCTTAAAACCGTACATGTGAGTTAAAAAAAATAGTTATACATCTCAATGCATTCATTCCAACATTTCTCCCAACAATTTGAAGAACGATTTAACGTAAGGCATTTTCCTACACACACGCCCACGTTGTACGACCCTGCACAATATATTTTGGGCATAAAAGGAAAACGCATTCGCCCTATTTGTGTGTATTTGGCCAACGAAATGTTTACACCAGTTGGCGATGATGCTTACCATGCAGCCGCATCTATAGAACTGTTTCACAATTTTAGTTTGATACACGACGATATAATGGACAAAGCGCCATTGCGCCGTGGCATGGAAACCGTGCATCAAAAATATGGAGAAAACACCGCCTTGCTTGCAGGCGATGTAATGTTTGTAACCGCTTATGAAAACCTTGGTAGAATAAGTGCACCATACTTGCATCGCAGCATAGATATTTTTAACAAGACGGCTAAAGAAGTGTGCGAGGGTCAACAACTCGACATGGATTTTGAAACAAAAGACCATGTGAGTTTTGATGAATATGTAAATATGATAACGCTGAAAACCTCTGTACTCGTGGCTTCTAGCTTGCAGATGGGCGCTGTGTTGGGTGGTGCAGGCTTGGGCAATCAAGATCATTTGTATGAGTTTGGTAAAAACCTTGGCATAGCTTTTCAAGTACAAGATGATTATTTAGATGCTTTTGGCGATGCTACAAAAACTGGTAAGCAACAAGGAGGCGATATCATTGCCAACAAAAAAACTTTTCTTATGATACATGCACGGGAGTATTGCACACCCGAAGCCAATGCCGAATTGGACACACTCATAAAAAATAATCCTGCCGATAAAGTAGAAAAAGTTTTACAAATTTTTAGAGATTGCAAAGCAGATGAATGGGCTACGGAACTTAAAGAAAAATATTACAATATTGCGCTACAACATTTAGATGAAGTGGCAGTGCTAAGCGATAGAAAAGGTTTGTTGAGGCAACTAGCAGCAGATTTGATGATGAGGGAAAAATAGAGAGCAAGATTTTAGATGTTAGACATAAGATTTTTTAAATCGAAGTGTTTGCCAATTTTCATAAACTATATATTATTAGGGACTGGCTCCTCTCCTTTGGAGAGGCGGGGGTGAGGTTTTATTACTTGGACATAAGCCCTTTGGCTTTTGTCCAAACTTTGCCAGCTATGGTTATCATCGTGTCGCCTGTCCCGATTTTCGGAATCATTCACTTCAGCAACATACCATTATTGATCTTTTATAGTGCAATAGATTGCGTTTTATTTTTTTGAAACAAGAGTAGAAAACTTGATTTAATAAAATTAGCAAATTAGCACATCAGCAAATTAGCTTATTCAAAGAATTTCCGTACTTTCCATTCTACAAAAACAACTAACATGAGTAATTCTTTATTCAGAAGAAAAAATATATCAAGCATATTGGCAGAAGGTGGCGATGATAGCCATGGCGGAGGTGGATTAAAACGTGTGCTCAATGTAAAAGACCTTACTTTTTTTGGTATTGCAGCCATATTGGGTGCAGGTAGTTTTAGCAGTTTGGGTTTTGCGGTTTTTAATGGTGGGCCAGGTGTGGTTATTTTGTTTATCATTACGGCTATTGCTTGTGCATTTACTGCATTTTGTTACAGTGAGTTTGCAAGTCGGATTCCGGTAGCAGGTAGTGCATACACATATGCATACGCTAGCTTTGGCGAATTGTTTGCATGGATAATTGGTTGGGCACTCATTATGGAATATTCTATTGGTAACATTTATGTGGCATATTCTTGGAGTGATTATTTTACCTCGTTTTTAGATAAGCTAAATGAATTCGATGTTCATTTTAAAATGTTTAGTAGTGTTTATCATTTTAGTTTGCGTGGTTTAAATCTTCATATTCCTGATTATTTATCTACTAGTTACATGGAAGTAAAACATGCCATTGAAAAAGGGACTGAGAATAAAGAAATTTTAAATGCTTGGAACAACTCACCAAAACTTGGTTCACTACGAATCATTTTTGATTTGCCAGCACTCGTTATTAATTTACTTATTACATATTTGGTGTATCGTGGTGTAAAGGAAAGTAGAAATTTTAGCAACGCTATGGTGGTATTAAAATTAGCAGTAGTGGGTTTAATTATTTTGGTTGGCGGTTATTTGGTATTATCGCACGGGCTCACGAGCAATTGGATACCAGAAAATACCAAGCATATAAAATCGTTTATGCCAAATGGGTTTAGTGGTGTAATGGCTGCTGTAGCTAGTGTATTCTTTGCCTATATTGGTTTTGATGCCGTAAGTGTAATGGCTGAAGAAAGTAAAAATCCTCAAAGAGA
>JAYSOC010000179.1:0-1968 GCA_043723285.1 Ferruginibacter sp.
ACCGCCACCTGCGGTAGCTTTCATTATTACTGGGTAGCCAATTTCTCTGGCTGCTTCTCTTGCATGTTCTGCATCTCTCAATAATCCATCTACACCTGGTACAACTGGTACGCCGGCAGCAATCATTGTTGCTTTTGCGGTTATTTTATCACCCATTGAGTTTATCATATCTGGCGTGGGGCCAATAAATTTTATACCATGGTCGCCACAAATTTTTGCGAACTTGGCATTTTCTGCTAAGAAACCATAGCCAGGGTGCACTGCATCTGCATTGGTAATTTCACAAGCTGCAATAATATGAGGAATATTCAAATAGCTATCCATGCTTGCAGGTTTGCCAATACACACAGCTTCGTCTGCAAATTTTACATGTAGGCTATCTTTATCTGCGGTAGAATAAACGGCTACTGTTTTTATGCCCATTTCTCTACAAGTACGTATAACTCGTAATGCTATTTCTCCACGGTTTGCAATAAGTATTTTCTTAAACATAGTTGATAATTAGCTGATGTGCTAATGTGCTGATGTGCTAATGACGTCAACTCATAGCGCTGTTATAAATGTAATTAGCTAATTGGCTGATGTGCTATTTTGCTAATTTGTTTAAATCGTTTCGTTCTTATTTTTTGTAATGTTATTTTTAATAATAGAATTATTTTTTTAAAAAATAAAATAACTTAGCAAAAAGCTTATTGGCATTTTTCGCTTTGCTGTTCCTAAAATTGAATTTAATATTTTTTGTATTTCTGTAAGTTTGCTTTGAAGATGATTACAATCTGGATAATTGGTTGCATATTCACAAAGTGTTAGCCAATTTTGTACTTCATCAGCTTCTTTTGCAACAATTTTTATTTTGTGAATAAAATCTGCTTTGCTTTCTGCGTTCTGCGCTTCCATAGAATTAGCGCCTATAGATGTCGCTGATCGTAATAATTGTTTACTGATAATGTATTTCTTGTTTATATCTAATGCCTCGCAATATTCAATTACCATTAAAGAAAAATGAATTGTATTTTTCAAGATAGGGTTTTTATCAATTAACTCTTTTTGCATAAAACAGTTTTAAATAAATTTATAAGTATAAATATCCATCATTAAAAAATGTTTGAAGAAATATATAAACCTCGAATTATCATTAGCAAATTAGCACATCAGCTAATCGGCTAATTACATAGGTTCCACCAAAAACAACGGCTGATCATACTCCACCGGGCTAGCGTCTTCTACCAATACTTTTACAATTTTTCCTTTAATCTCGCTTTCTATTTCATTAAACAATTTCATGGCTTCAATTATGCAAACCACTTTGCCTGGTGTTACTTCATCTTCCACATTTACAAATAATGGTTTGCCTGGGCCGGCTGTACGATAAAACGTACCAATCATTGGACTTTTTATAGTAATTAAGTTATCTGCTTTTGGCGCTTCGTTTACAACTGGTGCAGCCGAAACTGCAGCAACTGGAGCAGCTAATTGTTGTGGAGCTGCAGGTGCGCTATATGCAGCGGGTGCGCCTTGTGAATAAATTTTTTGTGAAGGATCTTTCTTTTGCTTAATGGTAATTCTTGTTCCATCTTCTTCAATGGTTATTTCTCCGATAGATGTTTTATTGATGAGCTTTACTAGCTCTTGTATTTGCTTAATGTCCATGTTAGTTTGTTAAATGGTTATTGCAATATTTTTAGGAACGCTAAGGTAGGGAATGATTATAAAAAAAGCCAATTATTATTATTTTTTAAAATGGATTAAAAAGCCTAAAAAGCGTAAAAAAATGGCAAAAAATGGCCAAAAAACCCAAAAATTGACCCAAAAAGGCAAAAAATAATGAGTAACAACTTTCGCCATTACTCATTATTAATTATAAAATTATCAATTATTAATTATCCTTTTACTCTCTCTACATACTCACCGGTTTTTGCCAATATTCTTATCAATTCTCCTTCATTTACAAAAAGTGGGACGTTTACC
>JAYSOC010000180.1:0-4874 GCA_043723285.1 Ferruginibacter sp.
TCAATAGCTTCAACAGTTTTATCAGCTACTTCTTGGGCACTCATTTCGGGCTGCAAGTCGTAGGTAGCTACTTTTGGCGATGATACCATTATTCTTTCTTCGCCTGCAAAAGGCACTTCTCTACCACCACTAAAAAAGAAACTTACGTGCGGATATTTTTCTGTTTCGGCAATGCGCAATTGTGTTTTGCCAGCCGCCGCTATTACTTGTCCAATGGTATTATCCAAATTATCTTTATCGTACATTACAAATACATTTTTGTATCTATGATCGTAATTTGTAATGGTGGTATAATGTACGTTTAATTTGTGCATACCAAAATCTGGCATATCATTTTGTGTAAGCACTTCGGTAATTTCTCTGCATCTATCTGTTCTAAAATTAAAACATAACACTGCATCGCCTTCTTTTATTTTTGTATCTCCAGCATTATTATTTATAAGAGGCATAATAAATTCGTCGGTTACATTTTTTGCATAAGACAATTCTATGGAGGCTAAAATATTATCTGTTTTTTCTCCTACAGCATTTACCAAACAATTGTACGCAATTTTTATACGCTCCCATCTTTTATCTCTATCCATTGCATAATAACGACCAATTACAGTGGCAATTTTTCCTGTAGTTTTATCCAAATGCGTTTGCAATTCTTTTAAAAATTCGTAACCACTTTTTGGGTCGGTATCACGTCCATCTGTAAATACATGTATGAGTACATTGTGAAAATTTTTTGCGGCACATAAACTCGTTATTGCTTTTATATGATTTATATGTGAGTGTACGCCGCCATCGCTTACAAGCCCCATTAAATGTAGAGTCTTATTATTTTGTTGTGCAAAAGTTAAACTATTTAACAAAGCCTCGTTGGTTTCAAAACTTTTATCTCTTATAGCTACGTTTATACGTTGCAAATCTTGATATACAATTCTACCAGCGCCAAGGTTTAAATGCCCTACTTCGCTATTGCCCATTTGGCCATCTGGCAAACCCACGTCTTCGCCACAAGTTACTAAAGTGCTGTTAGCGTATTTATTGTATAAAGAACTTACAAATGGCACATTGGCATGTTGTATAGCATCACTACTTTTTACTTTGCCTAAACCCCATCCATCCATTATTATTAGTATTGTTTTTTTATTTTGCATACTGCAAAGCTAATTGTTTGCATTTATCTAAGAAAATATTAACAATAAAATGCATTTGCTGGCGTTATACCTTTTTGAAAATTAATCGTCTATTAATTATGTGCATATTTTGGTTTGCAAATAAATCAATTTGGCATACTTTTAGACCCTTAAAATAAATATCCTAAAAAAAATAAAAAATGAAAAAATTTTTGACGATTTTATGTGCTGCATTTTTTTTAATGTCGTTCACAAATACTCAAGGTTTAAATGATGTTATTAATGGAATAAAATCTGGTAATGCATCTTCGGTTTCTAAATATTTTGATACTACTATTGAAATATCTGTAGCGGGTAAAAGCAATAACTATAGCAAAAGCCAAGGCGAAGCAGTGTTGAGAGATTTTTTTACAAATAATGTTGTAAAATCTTTTAGCGTAGTACACCAAGGCGAAAGTGGCGGTGCGCAATTTTGCATAGGCACATTAGTTACAAACCATGGTACTTTTAGAACTACCGTAAACCTTAAGCAAAAAGGCGATAGACAAATGTTACAGGAAATAAAATTTGAGCATTAAAAACAAATTTTAAGAAATTGAAACTCTCCTTATTTGGAGAGTTTTTTTATTGCGTTATATTTTTTGTTTACGAGCAGAAGAATCTTGACCTGCATGCCTTCAGGCAGGTTGAACTTCATTGGCTAGTTTATAATGAGCCCGTCGAATTGCTCCGTTAAAAATTTATTTTTCAATTTTGCTTTTTCTGAATTATACTTAAAATAAAAATTCATAACATTCCACTCTGCAAAATCTCTTTCTTACCTTTACAACCATGAATTACGAATCAGCCCTACACGAACTTATAAAAAATGCATTGACAGAAGATATTGGTGATGGTGATCACTCTACCCTTTCGAGCATTGATGAAAATGCAGAAGGAAAAGCGGTGCTAAAAATAAAGCAAGATGGTGTGCTTGCGGGCATGCATGTAGCGGAAGCTATTTTTCGGTTTATGCAACCAGATATTATTTTTAAGCAGCATAAAAAAGATGGCGATGAAATGAAGTATGGCGAAATTGCTTTTGAAGTAAAAGCAAAAGTGCATACCATTTTAAAATGCGAAAGACTTGTATTGAACAGCATGCAACGCATGAGCGGCATAGCAACACTTACCAAAAAATATGTGCAAAAATTAGCAGGCTACAAAACTAAATTATTGGACACTCGAAAAACAACACCCAATTTTCGTTTATTAGAAAAAGAAGCGGTAAAAATTGGTGGCGGAGTAAACCATCGGTTCGGATTATACGATATGATAATGTTGAAGGACAATCATATTGATTATTGTGGAGGTTTAGAGCAAGCAATAAACAAAGCATACGATCATGTACAACTAAATAATTTAAATTTAAAATTAGAAGTAGAAACAAGAAGCATTGATGATGTAAAAAAAGTAATGGTTATTGGAAAAGTAGATAGGATAATGTTGGATAATTTTACGCCAGAAAAAATTGTGGAGGCATTAAAAATAATTGATGGTAAATTTGAAACAGAAGCAAGTGGTGGTATTAATTACGAAAACATAGAAAGCTACGCTGCTACTGGAGTAGATTATATTAGTAGTGGCGCTATAATTCATCAGGCAGTGAGTTTGGATTTGAGTCTTAAAGCAGTTCTTTTATAATTGAAGGTTTTAAAAATTTACGAGTTGCAGGTTGAAGGGTTACGGGTTCTTTTAACTCAAAGTTTGTAATTTTTTTAAATACTTTATTAGGTTATACTTTTTAAAATACTTCATTAAATTGTGACCTCAAAACCCGTAACCCTTCAACTATTAAACCCGCAACTAAATTCTCATGTCAAAAAATAATAAATCATATAGCCCGCTCGTTTACTCTACAGACCCCAATTTTAAATTGGAAGAAGATAATAATGAGGAGCAAGAAACACTTTTACCAGAAGAACAAAAAATAAAAATACGATTAGAAAAAAAACACAGAGGTGGTAAAACCGTAACTTTAATAGAAAATTTTATTGGTACAACAATAGATAAAGAAGATATTGGTAAAAAATTAAAAACAAGTTGTGGTACTGGTGGTTCGGTAAAAGATGGAGAGATTTTGGTGCAGGGCGATAATAGAGATAAAGTATTGCAATGGCTTTTGAAAAATGGCTATAAAAATTCAAAGAAAATATAACATGGTAAGTAAGATATCAGAAGGCGTAAATATAAGTGTAGAAACTTTCTACCAAGCAGAGTATAGCAACCCTGCTGGTAACGAATTTATGTTTGCTTATAGAGTTAGCATAGAAAATCATAATTCTTTCCCAATAAAATTACTAAGCCGCCATTGGTTTATTTTTGATAGCGATAGCAGCTCTAGAGAAGTACAAGGCGATGGAGTAATTGGTGTGCAGCCAGTTATAAATCCGGATAATACCTACCAATACGTAAGTGGTTGTAACTTAAGAACAGAAATGGGAAATATGCACGGCACTTATCTTTTCGAAAACTTACACACTAAAAAAACCTTTACTGCGCTCATTCCTACCTTTGAAATGTTTGTACCATTTAAGCTCAATTAACAAAGTAGCTGTATTTTTTTGTATATATTTGTGAATACACATAATCATACCCTAGTACAATCTCATGGCAAAAGTAACATTCAACAACAAAGACAATGCTTTTTTTACAAGCTTGAAAACGAGTGTGGACGCTTATTTTAAAGATAACAATATTCAAAAAACTGGCGATTGGAGGCTTTACATTAAAACTTTTTTATTAATTGGCGGGGCTATTGGCATTTATTTACTCATGCTGCTTGGGAATTTATCTGCTATTTATAACGTGCTTTTGTGTATTCCGCTTGGGTACATTATGGCATGTATTGGTTTTGCTGTAATGCACGATGCCAACCATGGTAGTTATAGCACCAATACTAAATTAAATGACTTCGTAGGTCTATCTGCAAATTTGCTTGGCGCAAGCTCATACTTTTGGAAACAAAAACACAACATCATACATCATACATACACGAATGTGGATGGTATTGATGATGATATAGCAAAGAGCCCCATCATTCGCCAATGCGAAAGTCAAAAATGGGTACCTGCTCATAAAGTACAATATTTATACCTCACACCTATTTATGCGCTCTCTACTTTGTTTTGGATTTTCAATATGGATTTTCAAAAATACTTTAAGCGTAAAATATATACTACCGATGCTTGGGATATGAGTACAAAAAACCATGTTATTTTTTGGGTTACAAAAATTTATTATGTTGGCGTATTTATGGTTTTACCAATATTTGTATTTGGTTTTTGGAACTGGTTTGGCGGATATTTATTAACCAACGCCGCTTTGGGCATTACATTATCTTTTGTATTTCAACTAGCACATGTAGTAGAGAATACAGAGTTTGAGCATGTACCTTTAGACGAAACAAAAGCCATAGAAACGGCATGGGCAGAGCATCAAATAAAAACCACGGCTAATTTTGCTATGAATAGTAAAATTATATCTTGGTTTGTTGGTGGATTAAATTTTCAAATAGAGCATCATCTTTTTCCAAAAGTGAGCCATATACATTACCCAGCTATTAGTAAAATTGTAATGGAAAAATGTAAAGAGTTTAATTTGCCTTATAACAAATACGATACATTGGCACAAGCAGTGGCTTCTCATTTTAGGGTAATGAAAGCATTGGGTAAAAAGCCTGTGGAAGTTGTGATGGAGTTGGAGGTGGCG
>JAYSOC010000181.1:0-1962 GCA_043723285.1 Ferruginibacter sp.
AGCAAATCTATCATTGCCATATTACGAAAGCTGTTAAAGTTTCCACCTTCTATTTGCACTATACTTTTGGGTATATTTTTAAAAGTAGAAAAAGCAATGTAGCCTGCCGTATTTAAATTGCCATGTTGAGTATAGTAAGGTCCTGCACCAAAATCAATAGTATTGATAGTTTCGGGTATAATAAAATGAGCATCTGCATAACCTTGCCCATGTGCATGGCTTATCATGTTTACAGGCATACCATCTACAGCTATGCTTATATCTGTGCCGTGGTCTATATCAAAGCCTCTTAAAAATATTTGCTCTGCTTTGCCACCACCTGCATGCTGCGCTATAAATAATGATGGTACCATGCGTAATACATCTTGTGCACTATTTACAGGGCGTAGCAATAAATCTATTGATGATATTTTACTGTAGCCATTAAATTTATTGGCAGATAAAGTAATATTATTAAACGTAAGGTTTGTTTTTTGTAAAGTCACTTTTATATTGATATTGTTATTTGTATTTACATTTATAATTTGTGTGGCATAACCAATATGCGATATTTCTATAGTATATTTTCCTACATCTAGTTTTTTAAAACTAAAGCCACCATAAATATCTGCTGCAGCTAATTTGGTTTTTTCTTTTAAAATAACCGTAGCATTTTCCAGTGGGCTATTATTGTCTTTATCTATTACAATACCTTTTATAGTGGCTGTTTGTGCAAATGATTTTATACTGAAAAATATAGTGGTATATATTAATGTAAGGACAGCTTTAAGTTGCATAAAAATGATTTCGTACACAAACGATTTGTGCTAAAAAAAAGTTTTTTTAAATATTTTTCCTTTTTTAATCAATTTTTAAAACCAAGTCGTAAGTAAGTCATGTTTAAAAATGTCGACAGTTTTTGAAGCTAATTTTTAAAAAAATAAATTAACCACTTAAAACAAAATAAAATGAAAAAGAAATTATTAATCGGCTTTGCTAGTGCAGCATTATTAGTAGGCGGTATTGTTTTTGCTGCCGACCATATAGATGCACCAAGCGTAACAGGCCCAGGCAGCACGAGTTTGGCTACAGATATTACAGATATTTATGCTTTTCAAAGCCCGGCAGACAATACAAAAATGGTATTGGTAGCTAATGTATCTGGTTTATTAACACCAGGTGCTAAAACAACAGATGCAAAATTTGGCAGTAATGTATTGTACGAAATGAACATTGACAATACTGGTGACAATGTAGAAGATTTAGTAATTCAATTTATAATACAAAATGGCAAGGTAAGGGCTTACGGGCCTGTAGCGCCTGCCACTACAGGTACTACAAGCACTATTAGAACAAATGGTGCTATTACTGAAGTAGATGTTACAGCCAATGGTGCAGCACCAATTGTAGGTACGGGTACAAATGGTATGAAAATATTTGCAGGCCCAAGGGATGATCCATTCTTTTTTGACTTGGTTCGCTATAAAGATATCATAGCAGGTTCACAAACTAGTTTTAGAACCCCTGGTGTAGATTTTTTTGCAGGCTTAAATGTTTTGTCATTAGTAGCCGAAATACCAAAAACATTATTGGGAACTGGAACCAATATCAACTATTGGGTAGAAACAAAAACTAAATAAATTATCCATTAAAAAAAACTTAAATAAAATGATACAGATAAATAAATTAAAAGCCTTTGCTTTAGTAATAGCAATAGCCAGCATAGCAAGTTGTAAAAAGAGTGATGATGTAGTAGTAGTTCCTCCAGTGGTCGATCCATTTGATGTAACAGGAACATTTACACAAGCCGATCAAATGGCTAGACCAGCAATAAATACGGTATTTGTAGGTGCTGCTCGTAAAAATGAGTTTAACGTAACAACACCAACTGCTATGAGTGCAGCGTTTAAAACAGATTTTGTAAATGTGTTAACTACATTTGGTCAAACAGCCACATCCACAAATGCACTTGGACAAACTAGA
>JAYSOC010000182.1:0-1959 GCA_043723285.1 Ferruginibacter sp.
GTTTTACAGGGCAGGAAGCAGCAGTACTTAAAAACCTTACAATAGATGTAATTAAAACAAGCGATATAGAAGGCGAACACTTACCAGAAAATGAAGTACGTAGCAGTATAGCTCGTAGGCTTGGTATAAAAATAGAGGATAAAGTAAAAGTGAGTAGGAGTGTAGAGGGTATTGTAGAAATAACATTGGATGCTTGTACAAATTTTGAAGCTGCACTTACAAAAGAAAGATTATGCGATTGGCATGCAGCACTGTTTCCCACAGGTAGGAGTGGTATGCATAAAATAACGGTAGGGGATTGGCGAAAAGATGATAAAGGACCAATGCAAGTTGTGTCGGGTGCCATGGGAAAAGAGAAAATACATTTTGAAGCACCTGAGTCTTTGCTATTGGAAAATGAAATGAATAAATTTTTATTTTGGTTTAATAATGAGCAAACAATAGATCCAGTAATAAAAGCTGCTCTTGCACATTTTTGGTTTATAACAATACATCCTTTTGATGATGGAAATGGACGTATAGCAAGGGTTATAGCTGATATGCAACTTGCCCGTAGTGACAAAAGTGCACAACGTTTTTATAGTATGAGTGCACAAATACGAGAGCAAAGAAATGAGTATTATGCTATATTAGAAAAGTGCCAACAAGGCACAATGGATATAACAGCTTGGATGAAATGGTTTTTGCAATGTCTTCAATTAGCATTGGATGCAACAACAAATTTATTATCTAATGTGCTAGAGAAATCAACATTTTGGGGGCAGCACAATGATAAAAATTTGAATGCTAGGCAAAGAAATATGTTGAATAAATTGTTAGATGGGTTTGAAGGAAAGCTGAATACAAGTAAATGGGCAAAAATAAATAAATGCTCTGCCGATACTGCTTTGAGAGATATACAAGCATTGATAGAAATGGATATATTGATGAAGGAAGAAGGTGAGGGAAGGAATACAAGTTATGGATTGACTGATAAATAATTTGATGAAACACTTTTTTATTTTTTAAAATAAATAATATGTCACACAGCTTCCTCACCTCAGCCAAATCCCAATTTCAATATTACAAAACATTGGGCGAAAAAACTTTTGCCCAACTTACCAATGAGCAGTTGTATTGGCAATACAACGAAGAAAGCAATAGCATAGCAACTATTGTAAAACATCTTGCAGGTAATATGCTTAGCAGGTGGTCAGATTTTTTAACTACTGATGGCGAGAAGGAGTGGAGGAATAGAGATAGTGAATTTGAAAATGATATAAAAAATAGAGAAGAATTATTAGAATTGTGGAACAAAGGTTGGCAATGTTTGTTTGATGCGTTGACTTTGTTAACCGAAGATGATTTTGATAAAGAAATATTTATTCGTAACCAAGGTCATACTGTTACAGAAGCAATAAATAGACAACTAGCGCATTATCCTTATCATGTAGGGCAAATTGTTTTTATTGGCAAAATGCTCTGCAATTCTAAGTGGGAATCACTTTCCATACCAAGAGGAGATTCAAAAAAACACAACGAAGAAAAATTTGAAAAACCAAAACATACCGAGCATTTTACAAATGAATATATTGATAAAAAGAAATAGTATTATTTATCGTACTTTATTTTAAACTTGTTGAGATTGGGCTTAAATTTTCGCTCTCTTTTTAATTCGTAATTATAAATTACTTGCCCAAGGTTTTACATGAAAGGTAAACCTATTGTTTCGTAATCATATTTATCATCATTAAAAATGCCATCTGCATTTGCAAGTATTGTAGCACTTAAAGCAAATTGTATGTTGTTTTCAAAATCAACTATGTAAGCAATATCTGTAAGAAATCCATATGCATCGCCAACTTTGTTAAAGATTCTAATTATTGTTGTCCTAGATAAAAAAATAAAGGGTGGATTTTCCACCCTTTTATATTATACTTGATTTACGAGAAAAAGGATAATATGGACAAATCTACAAAT
>JAYSOC010000183.1:0-4833 GCA_043723285.1 Ferruginibacter sp.
GCCATGTATTTGTCTAATATCTTGTGTCTAAAATCTTGTGTCTATTCCCCTGCTTCTTTCATAGCCTGCTTTGCCTCATGTTGTATTGCATCAAGCACCACTGCATTCAATTCTGTATTTTGCGCCAGACTATATTCCAAAATTCTTTTACTCAAATCCAACGAATTGGCCTGTGGCGGCAGCATCGATGCCAATTGATTTATCACATACACATTTTGATCTTTCAATTTTGTAACTGCTTGCCACACTTCTTTGCTCACATATATTTGCTGACTAATATTATGTTCGTATTCCGATTTTAAATTTTGAATTAACACACCATGCATTATCGCAGCACTTTCGCCATGGGCTTCTGCATTGGTAATCATATTTCTCAATCCTGCACGTTCTGCAAAAACGGCAAGCCTTTCGTAAGCCAACAATTGCAATTTTTTGCCTTCTGGGTTGGCTGTTTTTAAATACTTTTTTAATTGCATTATGTCCCAAACCAAATAACCTAATGTTGCAAGCACTGCAAACAATAATATCGAAGCACCATTTTTAAATAATTCGTCCATGTAAATAAATTTAGGTTGTAAAAATAACCATTGCAAGTTAGAAAATGAGAGAGATTTGGGGCTTTGGGCAAAATAACATTTGGCGGCAGTGGTTCGGGCTGTACGCTATACCTCCGCTGCGCTTCGGTGCCGCTTCCATCCCGCAGCCCTTCAGCAGTAAATCTTTTTTCAACTTTTATTATGCATTAAATCGAATAAATATTTTTAATTAAATATTTTGATTTGAAATTAAAATATACTGTTTTTCAATAAGCAAATCTTTTTTATTTTTAATTTTCGTTTCAATCTCTATTTCAATCTTCTAGTCCTCCCCCTCCTTTTTGGAGAGGGACTGAGGGTGAGGTCATTTCTTCACCACTTCATGCAATTCTTCCCACACAGCTTCCAACGAACGACTTATTCCATCGCCCTTCCATTCAGGCGAATCAGGTATAGCAGTTGTTTTCATAAAATCTTCTTTGGTTATTCCTTTAGCAATACTTTCGGTACCAAATTTTAATAAGTTGCTCAAATAATCTCTAAACAATAATACATCTGCTTTTGTAATCACAATATCAAAACCTTCACCAGCATGCCCACACACATAAGTCGTTTTATCATCAAATTTATCAGTAGCTTCTTTCAATATTTTTATCCATTCGCCAATATTTGCGCCAGCAGATTTATCAATGTATGGATACCTTCTATTAAAAACCAAATCACCTAAATGCACCACATTGGCTTTTTCAAAACGTACAAAACTATCACCGTTTGTATGCCCTCTACCAAAGTAATACAACGAAATTCTTTCGCCCTTCAATTTTCTACTCCATAATTTATCATAAGTCAAGTCAGGGTATAATTGGTCTGCTTCTTTGTTATTTTTCTTAGCAGCCTTTTGTTGATTTATCAAAGAATTCTCATGCGCCACTACATATTTTGCAATGCTTTTAAATGCAATATTGCCTGCTGTATGATCGCCATGATGATGAGTGTTTATCAAATATTCAAACTTTTTAGGCGTAAGCTTTTTTATTTCATCAATACAATGCTGCGCTGTATCAGGAAACTGAGCATCTACAACTACTACGCCTTGTTTATTTATGTAAAACAATATGGTACCACCTTTTTCTGTAAACACACCCATATTGTCAGAAAGCATTTTTATTTTGTATGTGGGGTCGTTTAAAAAAACAGCAAGTGTAGTTTTGTTTAGCAACGCTAGTGCGCCTAATGTAAGCGCTGTATTTTTTATAAAGGATCTACGTTTCATAATATTTGTAGGAATTCGCCTGTGGCGAATTCATTTTTTAAAATTTTGACAAAGGCAAAATGAAATGAATTAATACACTAAAGATAAATTTATTTAGGGAAAATACAACTTAGATTTTTTTTGTGGGTGGCGGAAGAGGTATTACCTTTTAGCTCAGGCCTTGTAGTTTAAAGTAGCTTCGCAAAAGCTGACACCTCTGTTACAACCCTCATTAAAATAAAAATAATTATTCGCCTTCGGCAAATCTTTAATCGTATTCGCCACAGGCGAATACCTACTTGTATTCAATCTTCTTCAAACTAGGAAAACCAATCCAAGTGCCCACCACCACCAATACCGACATTGCCCCACCAAAAATAATAGCAGGAATAGTACCCATAATTTTAGAAGTTGCACCACTTTCAAATTGCCCAAGCTCGTTAGATGAATTTATAAAAATCATATTGATAGATGAAACCCTGCCACGCAATTCATCAGGTGTATATAATTGAGAAATTACCCCACGCACCACCACACTTATTCCATCGCAAAATCCTGCGGCAGCAAGCGCTACAAAGCTTAACCAATAATATTTTGACAAACCAAATACAATAATAAAAATACCGAAACCTGCCACTGCTAGCAACATTTTTACACCTTGCTTTCTTAGCATTGGTTTTGCCAATAAAATTAATACACTCACCAGCGCACCAATATCCATAGCTGCATTTAAAAAACCATAACCAATGGCATTTGTATGCAACACATTTTCTGCAATTTCAGGTATAAAAGCTACGGCTCCACCAAAAAGCACCGCAAACAAATCCAACGAAATTACACCAAGCAATGTTTTACTCTGCCACACAAAGCGAAAACCATGTTTTATAGATTCTATCATCGGCTCTTTTTTCTCTACAACAACTGGTGGTTTCGGCTTTATTTTTAAAGAAAATAATGTAGCTGCTAACAGTAGAACAGCGCTTACAAAATAGGCATTAGAAATTCCTGCCAATGCAATGAGTAAACCACCAGTAGCATGACCAACAATAGATGAAATCAAATAGGTAGATGAGTTTAACGAAATGGCTTTTTGAAAAAGATTTTTTTGCACAATAGCCGCAATCATGCTGCTTGCAGATGGCGATGCAAACGAACGAATAACACCAGTACAAAAAACGGCCATTAGTATTACAGTAATTTTTGTAGAAGAGGAAAAATTGAAATAAGGCGCACTCACCAATGCCAATGCAATGCCACAAAGCACATAAAAAGTATAAGTGGTGAATAGTATTTTTTTCTTATCGTGCGTATCTATGTAATGCCCAGCATACATGGCGGAAATAACTGCTGGTAAAAAC
The DNA here is from genome assembly GCA_043723285.1 of Ferruginibacter sp. GTDB lineage: Bacteria > Bacteroidota > Bacteroidia > Chitinophagales > Chitinophagaceae > Ferruginibacter. The sequence goes on from JAYSOC010000183.1 coordinate 3,147, forward strand.
TCTGTAAGTCCCGCTACACCTACCATATAAGTATTGGCAAGGTGAAAAACTTGGTAAATAACAATTGTAGAAATCATGCGAACCCCCAATGTGTAAAATAATTTAGCAGCAGAAAAATGCCAAAATTCTAGTGGGAGTTTATCGTTGTTTTCATTACTCATTATGGTAGCGTAAGATAATGTTGTCCGTCTTCATACTCTTTATCCAATGCATCAATTATTATTTTCAAATGCTCAGGATTATCTATAAAATTGGCGTTCGATGCATCTACAAACAATGTTTTTATATTGTGTTGTTTTATGTATTGTGTGTATGTTTCTTGCAAGCTAAACAAATAATCGTTTGGAATATCTTGCTCGTACTTTCGATTGCGTTTTTTAATATTCTCTTGTAATTTATTTACGGGTGTGTGTAAGTAAATTAAAATATCGGGTTGTACAATTTGTGGGTTTATAATGTCAAATAATTTTTGATACAATCTAAATTCTTCATCTGGCAAATTTACTTTGGCAAACAACAAGCATTTTGTAAACAAATAATCAGATACCGTTACAGTTTGAAACATATCTTTAGTTTGTAACAAATCTTTAAGTTGTTTATATCTTTCGGCCATAAAAAACAACTCCAGCGGAAAAGCATATTGTTGTGGACTTTCATAAAACTTTGGCAAGAAGGGATTCTCTGCAAATTCTTCTAGAATTAGTTTTGCATTAAAATGTTGGCTTAGTAAAGTAGAGAGGGTTGTTTTGCCCGCGCCTATGTTACCTTCTATCGTTATAAAATTATAATTCATCTGTGCTGCAAAATAAAAGGAAACAGCAAAAATGTTATCAAATCTTTTGCACATTTAAGGAGTCTTTACACTCAATAAGTAACTGATTTATTGTTTTTTTTAAACTTGGGTGCATAAAATTGGGCGATAATTCAGCAAGCGGAGTCAATACGAACCTACGATTCTGAATTTCGGGGTGAGGAATGGTCAGTTTTTTAGCATCAATAATATCATTGTTGAAAAATAAAATATCTATATCAATAATACGAGGTGCATTTTTGATTGTTCGCACCCTTCCCATGTTTTTTTCTATAGTTAAAATAGATTGTAGTAGTTTATGTGCTGGCAAATTTGTTTCTACTATTAAGACTTGATTTAGAAAATCTGCTTGGTCAGTATTGCCCCATGCTGCAGTGCTATATAATGTTGAAACAGCTTTAATGTTTCCAATATCTGCAACAATATTTTTTTGTGCAAACAATAATTGCTCGTGGCTATTGCCTATATTACTACCAAGAAGAAGATAAATGGTGTGCATAATTAAATGGTGAATAAACGTTCATCTGTCTTAAATAGTTTTGTGTCGGCAATTTTTATCTTTTTAAAATCGGAATGCAAAGGATTTATAAGAAAATTATGTTCTTCGCTAATAACTGCAGAAGGCACTTTTAATACCAAATTGTTCATCGATTTTATAAATTCATTCCCAATAAATTTACTGTAACTAAAATCCTCATTCCATTTTGATTTTAATTTATTTAATTTTATTTCTTTTATTTCGATAGTATCAGGAATACTAATTCGTAACATACTTAGGGCAATTGAAAAATCTTTAAACTGATTGTTCACAAGCATTTCAAGCACAGCAAGCGATATATGTTCGCTCACGTACAACATAGGAATACCTTTCGAGTT
>JAYSOC010000184.1:0-4831 GCA_043723285.1 Ferruginibacter sp.
AGTTTATAAAAAAGTTTTATTTCATATTTTGTGAAAGCCCTTTGTTAGCTTTTTTGATTATAGAAACTTATATATTTTTTTAGTATCTTATTCTATAAAAAAATTTTAAAAATTATCTCATCAAATACATTTTGCCATACCCTTTATTAAAATACTTATCGGCATTATCCCCTTCGGCTTTGTATTTTTCTAAAGATTTACCATTAAGGTTTGTTATTACTCTGTAGATATAAACACCATTAGCCAATTGTTGACCGTACATATCTGTACCATCCCATTTAAATGCAGAAATGTTTCTACCAACATGTATAGGACCAAGCTCTTCTTTGGTAATTTCTCTTACCACTTTACCAGTAATGGTAAGCACTTGTATGCGCAAGTTTTGCGGCACTTGGCTACCAGTAAGCGTAAATACAAATGCAGTAGATGTGGTGAAAGGATTAGGGTAATTGAGCAACTCGCTTATCATTGCCTTATTAATAACTGTAAATGAAGTATGATAATCGAGCGCACCTGCTTTATTGCCAGATCTATCTTTTCCTGTAACAGTTAGTTCGTACTCGCCATCTTTTGATAAAAATGGTTTCAAATTTATAGTGGCTACATTTTCGCCGCTATTAAGATTAGCAGGCGTAAAGCGCATAGTATCCGAGTTAAAATAATAAGCATGCATACTTAAATCTGGTGCTGGGTATCTTATTTGCACTTTCAAAAGCCCAGTATCTTGCATTCTAAAACCAAGGAATTTACTTTCGTCTTTTAGCTTTATTAATATCTCTGGTTTAGATGCTACGATATCTTTATCTAGAATATGGACTCCATCAAACGTTACATCCAATAATGGATTTACAATATCGCTCTTTACATAAAAGTTTTTGTACAAAATATTATTAAAATGAAACTGTTCTGGCTGATGATTATTTGGATTAAACTCTACTACCAAAGTATTGTTACCAAAATAATTTTCTGAGGGTATGGTATAAGATGCTTTGAGCGTATCGCCTACCAATAGTATTTTGCCTTGAGGAATATTGATAACACTATCATAATTGTTATTCGTTTTTATACGCAACCCAATCTTCATTAGGCTATCAAACTTTACTTGGCCTATATTTTTAAAAGCTACAGAAAAGTTTATTGGTTCTCCTACATCCACTGTATCCTTCATAGTAAATAAAATATTTGGTGCAATTGCCCCCTCTGGTAATAAGTCAGCATTTAGAATCCAGTAATTGAGCTGATGAGGTGTAGAAGTTATAGAATCTTCATTAAACATTCTTAATTTTAAATTAGGGTAAATTGTTGAATTAATCCAGTTTAATGTTGTATCTCTAATTGGATTTATTTCGGCTAAAACATCTTCATTGCCATTAATATTTAAGCCGACTATCTTTATACTCGTTTTATCATTGTTAGCCAATTCGAGCTTGGTACCGTTCCAGTGAAGTTCTTTCCACTTTTTAGCGGGGCCAAAAACGGCAGACTCAATTTGCCCTTTTAAATTTAAGCCTTGAAAATTAAAATCAATAGAAAGTTTTTGACTAGCACTAGTTCCTACTGTTTGAGAAATAGCTGTCGAATTTCCTTTTTTACCCACAAAAACAAATGGCACATTACTAGTAATTTGATCTATTGCTAAGAAACCCATAGCCTTTAATGAAAGATACAAATTTGCCCCAGGGTCAGTTGCCCATAATGCTGGATAAAATCCATTCAGCCCTAAAGCTCCATTTGCCATAACCACTGTATTCCCATTAGGGATAATTACATCTAAAAATTGTTTTACAATTTGTCTATTTGCTACTGTTGTAATATCAAACTGATAATAACTAGTATTTACATTTCCATAACTTGGAGAGATCGCATTACTACCATATTGCCCACCAGCTCCTACATTTTGGTTTGCCCAAAGATTGGAAGTAACTGAATCAAGTACATAAAACCTTAGAACTTTATCGTTGGTAGCTAGCGGAAAAGTCCAGCCTCGTTGCTTTTGATTACCTCCAATTGAAATAGCATAGTCTGTGGCTGTAGGTCCGTAAGGGAAAATTGCACTCTTAACATTAATATTTAAAATTATCGGTGTAAATCTTAGTTTTCTATCTGCACCTAAAACTACATCAGTATATCTATTTTTTAAAAATTGATAATAATGCGATTGATTAAACCCTGCCGTACTATTAGGCAAATACACAAAAGAAAATTTGTTCCAAATGGTATCGCCACTGGTAGGCACTACGGCTGTTCTCCAATAATACACCGTGCTATCTGTAAATGTGAGGTTGGTTGGGGTAAACTCTATTACACCACCTACGCCTGTTTTATTATATACTTTTTTAAAAGCAGAGTTAAACAATTCTGTAGTGTCTATTTGCATTAAAAAATTGCTGTTACCCAAAAGCGGGTTGGCAGTACTTGCAGCGTAAGTAATATTTTGAGTATTTATTATAGAAAAGTTGTATGGATAAACAGGCGTTAATGTATTTTCAAAAACAAAAACATCAATGGCATCTGCACCTGTAAGTTCGTTATTGGTTTCATAAATTTCTGATATTCTATCTGTATAGTCTAACTTTATAAATAATTTATTTAAACCAACATCGGTAGTTGGGTTTATAGGAATATTAAGCTGTAAGCTATCTTCATTTCTAATAGCTTTTATTAATGTATCCAACACTGTTACTGGCACTGTAGTGTTAGGTAGCAGTCGCTTTACATACACACGCATAGAATCATTAATAGCTCTACCAATATTTCTCATTTTAATTTTCACATTAAAAGATGCATCTGCTGCAGTAATAATACTTGGGCTTACTTTTACCAGTTCTTTCTCTATTACGTAATCTGGTTTTGGAAAATTATTTACTTTTATAGAAGGATCGCCATGCAAGTTTATTTCTTCTAAATGCATTCTTTGTGTATGCGACAAAAATAGATTATTGCCCCCAGAATAATTTATTACATCTTTTATTTGGGCACCAATTCCTTGACCATACATTACATTACCAATATCAGTAAAAAGTCTTTGGTTGTATCTATCTAAATTGTCAGGAATACCATAATGTGTGCTAGCCAAAAATCCTATACTTCCCTTTTGTGGCGTAAAAATATATTTTTCGGAGAGGGTTAATTTTCCCGTTAAACGTTGCGGATCAAAATTGTAAAAACCTCCTGCATTACAACCGCTCACATTAAAAAATGGATATTTACCAGTACTGTTATATACTTCAGGATTCGATAAATTAAATTCAAACACATCTGCAGATGAATGACCAAAATAAGATAGAATTCCCAACCCTTCTTCAAACAATTGTGTTATTCTTTCGCTATTGGCTTGTTGTATAATCGTAGCATCTGTTTTAGCAAATGTTTCCCAGTGCGCACCAAACAATGTATCTCTTAAAATATTTGCATAAGCTGTACTAACATTAGGGTCATCATTACCATCAACATAATACTTAAATCTTGCGCTCTCTGCATTGTTAGCACCACCCACCACAAAGGCTACATTTTTCATCCAAGCTTTATCTATAATCTTAGGGCTCTGAAATTTTTGTACAGCTTCGTATTGTATTACCTTTTGCAAATAGTTACCTACTTCAATTCCGCTTACTGCCGCTATTCTTCCAATGGGTATTATTGGGGTTACTACACCAGGCAACGATACCATAGATACATCAGAAGATGGCCATCCAAAAGTTGGCACCATATCCAATTTATCTACAATAGGATCCGATTCGTGATTTCTATGGTCGAAATAAGTAAGACCTCTTCCTATTACTAAAACATACTTTGGTTTTACTGGATATTGCTGATCTATAAACCGCACAAAATCTCTCACAGCCGCTGGGTGCGATTTTATACCAAATGAAAACTGATCTCTCAATTCATTGATGTCATAAACTTTTGCATTGTATCCTCCACCATTTATCGAGCTTCTATATGCTCTATATCCTTCTACTTGGTTTATACCACTACCATCATTGTACAAAGCAGGGTTACTAATAATAATAAAATCGCCCCGAGTAGTGGCAGTGTTATAATCTACAAATGTTTTAGAAGTGATGTTGCTTACAACATTTGTATTAGCAGTCTCTACATTGTTTAAAATAAATTTTCTTAATGGATCTGATGATGCTGGCAATACAAATTTTACTTTGCCAGGTACACTAACAATATCTCCAATAAATCTTTTACCATTATTTACATCGTACAAAACTGGCGCTTCGGTTCCATAATTAAAATTATCTATTAATAAATAATTTCCCGTGGCAGATGGGGCCAATTCAAAATAAAAAGATTTTTGATTATTAAAATTAAAAATAGCAGGGTATGTAATTCCTACAGTAAATATTACCATATTCTCTATTGGAGGACTGTAATATGGTGGAGTTGCTATTGGATTTTCATTCTTAAGCTCAAAATTAATATTTACGTTTGATGTGTTTTGTAAGTACGATATAGGCAAATTAGAAAAATTAAAAACACCTTCTCTGCTACTGTATGATGGATCCAATGCCGGTATTGATTGTGAACCAGGTAATTCGTTGTTAAATATCTTCATTTTAAGCGATCTTGATCCGTATGAAGTATTAAAATAAACTTTACCTCTCAAATTTAAACTATTAGAAGGACCTGCCGTATAAACATTTAATTCTGCAATATTTTGAGTAAAGGTTACTGGAGCCGCTGGCACCGCAGTTGTAACGGGAAGTGCCTGTATTACACCACTACTAAACCCTTCCCCATTATCGTACGATGAGGAGTAAATATAAGTTGTAGTTGCATTTTCGCCATACCCTAAGTTTATTTGGCTTTTGTAATACAAATC
>JAYSOC010000185.1:0-4828 GCA_043723285.1 Ferruginibacter sp.
CGGCTGAACAGTTTGGTACAAATTTGCGCTCTACTGCGGCTACAACTGCACCTAATATGGTAAGAGGATCATTGCCACTGATGTTGCTTTTTTTTAACTGGTTTCAAGGGTTTACAACTTATATAAATGCTGCTATTTGGCTTGGTGTAATTGTAATGGCTGTAAGCATGAGCGCAGCATATTTTACCAAAGAAACTTTTGGTAAAGATTTAAATTTTGTGGAGGAGTAAATAATTAAACACATAGGCACAGTAGTAACATAGAAACACAATAGAAAACTCTGTGAAACTATGATTCTATGATACTATCTGTTAAAAAATAAACTGTGTCAAAAAAAATACTCATCATACGATTTTCTTCTATTGGAGATATTGTGCTTGCAAGCCCTGTGTTTCGTTGTGTAAAAAAACAAATACCAGATTGTGAGGTTCATTTTCTTACAAAACTTTGTTTTAAAATTTTAACGGCTGAAAATCCATACATTGATAAATTTTTTTATTACGATGATAATATGGAAGAACTTATTGTAAAATTAAAAGCCGAAAACTACGATCATGTAATTGACCTGCACAATAATTTTAGAAGCAACAAAATTAAACGAGCCCTTAAAAAAGATACGCATACCATCGATAAACTTACCTACGAAAAGTTTCTTTTGACACAGTTGAACATTGATATAATGCCAAACCGACATATCACACAACGTAGTCTAGATGCCGTTTTGTCGTTAAATGTTAAAGATGATGGAGCTGGTTTAGATTATTTTATTGCTAAAAAAGATGAAGTTTTGCCAGATGATATTCCTACCGGGCATTTGGCAGGATATATAGCAATAGTAATAGGTGCAACGTATTTTACCAAGCGTTTTCCAGTACATAAAATGATAGAATTGTGCAGTAAAATTGACCACCCAATTATACTACTTGGTGGTAGGGAAGATGCGGAAAATGGTTCAATTATTGCCAATACCAATTCGTTGAAGATTTACAATGCTTGTGGCAAGTTTAACATAAGTGAAAGTGCAGATATTGTAAAAAAAGCGAAGTTGGTAATAAGCAATGATACTGGCATGCAGTATATTGCTTGCGCACTCAAACGCCCTGTTATAGCGCTATGGGGCGGCACCACACCCGATTTAGATGTGGAGCCTTATTATGGTAGTAATTTTATGAGTCACCAAACAAAGCCTTTTTACGAAAACATAGTGCTCAATCTTAGTTGCCAACCTTGCAGCAAGTATGGCTTAAAAAAATGTCCGAAAGAACATTTTAATTGTATGGAAAAAATAGATGTAGATATGTTGGTGGAGAAAGTGAAACAGCGGTTTTAGTTTTTTTATCACAGAGCACGTAAATGGATTGACAATTACACAATTATTTTCCATAAGCTATTGCATAATAAGCCCCCCTATCTCCACCGAAGGGGGAAGAAATCTGGAAGATTAAGTAGTAGATTATGTAGAGGGGTATATTGGAGATTTATTTTACTAGTAAATAATTTATTGCATAATCTTTTAAGTAATCTATTGCATAATAAAAGTTGAGAAAAGATTTGAAGATGAAAGGCTGCGGGATAGAAGTGGAAATCCTTTTTGCCTGCCTTTGAGGCAAAAAGATTGCAACGAATAGCCCGAACTGAAGTCGATTGAAAAACCAATCTTCACAGCCCCAAAGAAAAAAGAAGCAGAGAAAAATAATTTATAACAACAAACCCCGAAGGGGTTTAATTTGAGTAACCATGGGTGAAACCCGTGGACACGGATGCAGGATGCAGTCCGTGGACATGTGCACAGCGCATACACACATATACATACATCATGAGCACAAACAACTATACCATAAAAGCATCGGAAGCACTACAACAAGCGCAGCAAATTGCTTTTAATAGCAAGAACCCAAATATAGAAACAGAGCATCTTCTAAAGGCATTGATAGATACCGAAGATTCGTCGGTAGATTATTTGCTAAAGAAAAATAATGTAACCGTAAATCTAGTTACAAGTAAGCTGGAAGAGCTAATAAAAAAATTACCAACCGTAAGCGGCGAGCCTGCACAAATAATGGGTAGAGAAGCCAATAATGTTTTGCTTCGTGCTAATGCGGTGCTTAAAACTTTTGGTGATGAGTTTATAACGCCAGAGCATTTGTTGCTAGCCATATTGCAAGGCAATGATGGGTCTTCAAAATTATTGAAAGATGCAGGGCTTACAGAAAAAGGATTGGTAGCATCTATAAAAGAATTGCGCCAAGGTGGCAATGTAAATTCGCAAACAGAAGAAGCGCAGTTTAATGCACTAAATAAATATGCAAAAAACTTAAACGAAATGGCTCGTGCAGGCAAGTTAGATCCTGTAATTGGTAGAGATGAAGAGATTCGAAGAACGTTGCATATTTTAAGCAGAAGAACAAAGAATAACCCAATACTCGTAGGTGAACCTGGTGTTGGTAAAACCGCTATAGCAGAAGGTTTGGCTATGCGTATTGTAAATGGCGATGTGCCAGAGAATATAAGAACGAAAATAATTTTTGCATTGGATATGGGGCAACTTATTGCTGGTGCAAAATACAAAGGCGAGTTTGAAGAACGATTAAAATCGGTAGTGAAAGAAGTAATATCTGCCGATGGAGAAATTATTTTATTTATAGATGAAATACATACACTCGTAGGTGCTGGTGGTGGCGATGGTGCCATGGATGCAGCCAATATTTTAAAACCTGCATTGGCTCGTGGAGAGTTGCGTGCTGTAGGTGCTACAACATTAAACGAATATCAAAAATATTTTGAAAAAGATAAGGCGTTGGAAAGACGTTTTCAAAAAGTAATGATAGATGAACCAAGTGTGGAAGATGCGATTTCTATTCTTCGTGGATTGAAAGAGCGTTACGAAACCTATCATCATATTCGTATAAAAGATGAAGCGATCATTGCTGCGGTGGAATTGAGTAACAGATATATGACAGATCGTTTTTTACCTGATAAAGCAATAGACTTAATGGATGAAAGTGCCGCCAAGCTTAGGATTGAGATGAACTCTATGCCCGAGGAATTGGATAAATTGGAAAGGCAAATTCGTCAACTGGAAATAGAAAGAGAAGCGATAAAGAGAGAAAAAGATGAGGGTAAATTAAAAATATTGAATACAGAAATTGCCAATCTTTCGGTGGATAGAGACACCTATAAAGCAAAGTGGCAAGAAGAAAAAGAACTGGTGGAGCAAATACAAAATGGCAAAGCAGCTATTGAAGATTTGAAAGTACAAGCAGAGCAAGCAGAGCGTAATGGCGATTATGGACAAGTTGCAGAGATACGCTATGGTAAAATGAAAGCGCAAGAAGAATTGATTACAGAATTGATGGAGAAGTTGGATAAACTTTCTGAAAGAAGATTGTTGAAAGAAGAAGTGGATGCAGAAGATATTGCCATCAGTGTTGCGAAAGCAACTGGTATTCCGGTATCGAAAATGTTGCAAAGCGAAAAAGAAAAATTATTAAACTTAGAAGATGAATTGCACAAAAGAGTAGTGGGACAAGAAGAAGCCATAGAAGCTGTAGCCGATGCTATACGTAGGAGCCGTGCAGGTTTGCAAGATGTAAAAAAACCGATAGGGTCGTTTATTTTTTTGGGCACAACTGGTGTGGGTAAAACAGAATTGGCAAAAGCATTGGCAGAATATTTGTTTGATGATGAAGGCATGATGACGAGGATTGATATGAGTGAGTATCAAGAAAAGCATAGTGTGAGTAGATTGGTTGGAGCGCCTCCTGGTTATGTGGGTTATGACGAAGGTGGACAATTGACAGAAGCGGTGCGTAGAAAACCATACTCGGTTGTGTTGCTAGATGAAATAGAAAAAGCGCATCCTGATGTGTACAATATTTTATTGCAAGTGCTGGATGATGGACGATTGACAGACAATAAAGGTAGGATAGTGAATTTTAAAAATTGTATCATCATTATGACGAGTAATATGGGTAGCCAAATTATTCAGGATAATTTTGAAAATGTAACAGAAAAAAATAAAGAAGAAGTGGTGGATAAAACAAGGATAGAAGTGTTGGAATTGCTACGCCAAACCATTCGCCCAGAGTTTTTGAATAGGATAGACGAAGTAATCATGTTTCAGCCTTTGATGAAAAAAGAAATAAAAGGAATTATTACTATTCAACTAAATGGTTTGAAAAAATTGGTTGCTGAAAATGGGATTGACCTTCAGTTTTCTGATTATGCACTCGATTACTTAGCAGAAAATGGATACGATCCACAGTTTGGAGCTAGACCACTGAAAAGGTTTATTCAAAAGCAAATAGTAAACCAATTGAGTAAGAAGATATTAGGTGGTGATATTGATAGAACTGTGCCAGTTGTTGTGGATGTTTTTGATGGAACGGTGGTTTTTAGGAATGAAAAGCTTCAAAAACAAAAAGCTAAAGAGACTAGTTAACAAAAGGATAACATTTATATAATTAATTGATAACAAACAATTTAAAAACGATATCCACGAAACTGTATAAACGGTAAACCAATTCTGGCAAAAATACTGTACATTTGCCAGAATTTAGTGTAAAGCTTTAGCGATTTATTACTTACAATTCGTTATAAATCAAGTAACAAAAACACTCTGCTAAAGTAGTGAAAAAAATATAAAAAAATGGCGTTTAAAAAAGAAGTAGTAGAAATTATTGAACCAAGAGATATATTTGTTGGTAACCCAAAAGCTGAAATAACGCTAGAAGAATTTGGTGAATATGAAAGTGAAGTTTGTGCTAATGCGAATGAAATAGTTAAGAAATTATTAGTTGAATATGATGGCGTAATTCGTTTCAATTTT
>JAYSOC010000186.1:0-1941 GCA_043723285.1 Ferruginibacter sp.
TAACCTCACGGCTAACACCCTTCCTTTGGATTAACAGTTCCCGTTAGATGGCCTGCTCAAGACTTTAACTTTAAAGAACAATGGCATGCATGGCGCACATAAAAAAAGCTTCCCCAAAAGAGAAGCTTATGAATTATAATTCAAATATCATTTAAAACGGTAAATCATCATCCAAAGGCATATCTGCCGCTGGTTGTGCTCGTACAACTGGTGGTGGTGTAGAACCAGAGTTGGTTACATTGCCAGTGTTGTAATTTGGTTGTTGCTGTGCCTGTTGTTGACCAGTGTTTTGCCCATCTCCAGTTCCACCAAGCAATTGTAAACTTAGTACACGCATTCTTAATGTAGCTGCAGCGGCTCCCTCTTTATTGGTGTAAGCATCTGCTTCGGGTATGCCTTCCGCATATACCGTTTTTCCTTTTAAAAGAAAAGGCACAACACCTACTTTATCTGTCCAGTAAGCACAGTTTACCCAAGTTGTTTTTTCAATAAGATTACCTTGCGCATCTTTGTATTTTTCAGAATGCGCCACGTTGAAATTAATAACGTTTTTACCATTTACTTCCTTTTGAATGCAGTCTGCACCAAGGTTTCCTACAATTTGTAATTTGATCATAGCTTTTGTTTTTTTTAATTGATGTATTTGTTTTTTTGATGTATCTAAATAAAGTTACGAAAGCCTCCCTAAATCCCTCCGAAGGAGGGACTTGAAATGCAGTTTCTTTTAATTCAATATGGTATAAAATATTTTATCTCTAAAAATAAAATGAGTTACTTGTTTATGCAAAATAAGTTCAATTACAACGAAGCTCCAAGTCCCCCTTCGGGGGATTTAGGGGGCTTCCTAGTTCATCTTCTTCTTCAACGTACTCACCTGGTCTTGCAAATTATTTACCAGATTAGCAAGCGAGTTTACATCCCATCTTTGTTGAGCTGCCACTTTTCCAATTACTACCTGTGCCGCCCAAAGCTCCATAATATCTTCTGCATTTATTTGATATGGCTGGTATGATGGATTATCACTTACCAATGTATATTTATTTTTTAGCTTGGCATTTTTTACCAGTCTTTTATAAACAATACCCTCATTTCTACTTACAACTATATATGCGCTGTTGCTTTTTGCATCATCAAGGCTTTCTGCTTTTTCGCCTACAATAATACTACCGCTTGGTGTTGGCAACATACTATCACCAATAATTTCAAATGCACGATAATTGCCACCCGCAAGCATTGGTAAAGTAAACGTATTTAACTCATCTATAAACTCAGCATCGGCATAGCCAGCCAAATAACCAGCAGCGGCTTTTACTGGCACAAAATGAATAACATTTCTTTCTTCACTCATCATCATTTTTTGACGACGGCGTTTCATTAAATAGCTACCACTTTCATTGCTTAAGTCCTTTAAGAAAAGTTCATCAAGACTAAGTTTATACATCTCCGAAACTATTTCTAGCACATCCAAACGTGGATCTGCTCGTTCTTCTTCGTATGCCCCAATTAAGGAGCGCTTAATGCCAAGTTTGTTGGCAAATTCTTCTTGTGTAAACCCACGCAACTTGCGAAGGTATTTTAAATTTAATCCTGCTTGAGACATGGCAACTAATTTGATTAGCACAAATATACTAATTATTTTAGTTTTACCAAATTTATTTTTAAAAATATTTTATATTGTTTATAACTTGCCCACAATAGTAAATATAAGTATGGATAATTTTTACCAAAATATAGTAAACCAACAATCAGATGAAGCATTACTTACAATGGTTTATCAATTTGACCAATGGGATACTGGAATGCTTCAAGCAATAGAAATAGAATTGCAAAATAGAAATATACTACCAACAGATATTGCTTCAAGAAAAAATGAACTCATTTATAAAGAAGATAAATTACTGTCCATAGGCAAAGAAGCCACTTTTCCACAACAATTTTTAG
>JAYSOC010000187.1:0-1940 GCA_043723285.1 Ferruginibacter sp.
TACCAAAAACTATTTGATAAAATATTTGTGTGTGCGTACTCATGTTGATTTATTTTTTTTCAATCCCATTCGAGGTTGATTTATGTTTTTATGCGCCAAGTGTTTCACCCGTGGCTATGCAACTTCAACCCTTTCAGGGTTTGGTGTATTTCATATGGCGAACCACGAAGTGGTTCAATTTGCATAACCACGGGTGTAACCCGTGGGCATGTGCAAGGTGTGCAACGCACATCTTGCACATCATGTGTGCGCCACAAGCTCACACCTACGCCACCATACTCCCCGTAGCCTTACCCAACATCAACAACTCGTTCACTTGTATTTCGGTAATATATTTTTTGTTGCCTTCTTTATCCATGTAATTACGGTTTACCAATTTACCTTCAATGGCAACCTCTGTACCTTTCACCAAATACTTTTCTGCAATTTCTGCAACTTTGCCCCAAGCAATAAGGTTGTGCCATTGTGTTTCTGTTACACGCTCGCCTTTTGCGTTTTTGTATTGCTCGTTTGTGGCTACAGAAAAGCGTACGAGTTTTTTTCCGCTTTCGGTGTTTCTTACTTCAGGAGCGTTACCTAAATTTCCAATCAATTGAACTTTGTTTTTTAATGCGTACATAATGTTTTGTTTTGTGCTCTACACAACTGCAATATTGAGTATGTGTATTGCGGTTTTAAAAATTTATTTATTTCAGCCAATCCCTGTTTCGGTTTGACAATGCAAAGGTGTGGCTGCAAAAAAAGGTTACTCGTAGATTATCCTTTTACTTACCTTTATAGCCGTATGTAAACGATTGCAATCTTTAAAGTTATTCTTTAAATCACACCAAAACCAATACTGTATTATGTTACATAAAAATGAAAGTAAAAATTGCCTTGCCTGCGACAAAGTTGTAAAAGGGCGTTCAGATAAGAAATTTTGTGATGATTATTGCCGAGCAGCATATAATAATGAGCTAAAAAGCCCTACAAATAATTTCATTCGCAATGTAAATAATGCACTAAGCAAAAACCGCCGCATATTAGAAAACCTTATACCCGCAGGGCAAGAAACAGCTAAAGCAAATGGCGAAAAATTATTAGCAAAAGGTTTTCAATTTAAATATGGCACACATTCTTATACAAATAAAAAAGGAGATATATATTTCTTTTGCTACGATATGGGTTATTTGCCTTTAGAAAATGATTGGTATTTGGTAGTGAAGAGGAAGGAAGAATAAGATTATTTTGGCAATAATTAAAAAAAATAAAAAAGGATTTTATTTTATATGTGGTTGTAAATGGCGAAAATAAAATTAAAAAATTGATGATAAAGTAGCATAAAACAACTAGTAGCTTTATTCAACCATAAAAGTTACTGGTTGTATTTTTTTTGCTTTTACAGGCCTTCCGTTTTGTATTGCAGGAGTCCATTTTGGACCAATTTGTATTACTCTTTTTACTTCATTTTCCATTCCAAAACCATGGTGTGTTTCAGCTGTAACGTCGTATATTGAGCCATCTATATCTACAATAAATTTTACAATAACGGTGTATTTTCCTTTTCGTGCTTTATTATCAGACGGTGTACTGCCGATTAAATTTTTCTGAAGAAATTTTGTCCACTCTCTTGAGCCACCAGGAAATTCGGCTTCTACTTCTGCTTTAGTAAATATTAAAGTTGAGCTATCTTTTACTGATGGAACATTTTGGGCTGCCACTTTATTTAAGAAACAAAATACAACAATTATTATACAGAATATTTTTCTCATGCTCATAAATTTTAATAAATATATTCCTTTCTAGAGAGATAACTCAAATTATTTTTATTCTTACCTTCACATTATGCAACCACTCACCATCAGCATTATACAAACAAACCTACATTGGGAAAACAAAGCTGCCAATTTGCGTATGCTTGAAGATAAAATAAAAAACAGAGAAGAACCCACTGAAATTGT
>JAYSOC010000188.1:0-1937 GCA_043723285.1 Ferruginibacter sp.
AGAAATAGCGTAATGGAGTACAATCATTTAATAAAACTTTTTGCTGGGGGGCAATTAGATTTTAGAACTAGCTAATCTATAACTTTTACAAAAAATGCAAGGGCTTTAGAGTATGTAAAAGGGGATGGGGATCCTTTCGATACAAGACTTTAAAGCAATTACTTTAAACCGCTGCTTTTACAGCGGTTTTTTGTTTGCCTAACAAACAACTTTAAACAATACTACCTTAGCTGTAGCTTTTATAAAAATTTAGACAAACTTATGAGTAAAAATTGTTATATAAAAATGCGCCTTCATTTTACGAAGGCGCATTTTTTATTAGAAAACAATTTATTAATTTGGCATAGTTATTACCTGATTGCCATTTTGAAGTTTCTTTGATATTTGGCCAAAAACTTTTTGTAATAGCGCCGTTTTTCTTTCAGCAGCCTTGCTACGAATAGCCATTTCTTTTTCGGCTATTTTATTAAACATCATATTGGTAACAACGCCGCTGAGTAAATTACCCAAATCTAAATTTAATTTATCGCCCAAAAACAATTTTGCAGGTGCTACTAAATTATTCCATTGGCTTACCAATTTGTATTCTTCTAAACCACTATTGATTGTAGGTGCAATGGCTCTGCGCAATGTATCGCCAATGCTGCTGCGCAAATAATCGGTAGCAGAAGTGCCACCATTTTTTACAATACCAACAGCATCTTTAAAGCCCATATTTTTTATGCCTTGCAAAAAAATGGGAACAGATTTTTCTGCAGATTTTTCTGCAACTGTAGATAGGGTTGTAGAGAACCGACTCACTTCACTACTCAAGCCCAAAGATTCTAACGTACTTAAAATTTTACCTGCATCGCCCGGTAAGATAGATTGTAAAATATTTTCTTTACTTAAAGCATTTTTCTTGCTCAATAAATCGCCGCCATATTGTGTGCCAAAAGAAAGAAGTTCCTTTATGGCACCAGCAGCATCATCTGGAGAAAATAATTGTTTAGCTACATTGCAAGAAGATGATGAGATTACAAAAGCAACAAATAATATTGTGTAAAATCTTTTCATGTGTATGTTTTATTTGAGGACTTAAAAATACTTTAAATAGTTTCTAAAAGTATAATAAAAAAGTAGAATTAACAAAAGCTGGGCATTTGAAATTGTCGATTGCTAGCTTTAGAAGTGTCAGCTTTCATTATAGGCTTTCAGTTGAAATACTCTAAAAAAGTTAACTATACTGGTGACAACTTTAATACTCCCAATAAAGGTTTTTGTGAAGTGTTTGAATATGGCTGAATCTTGTAATAATTACAACAAATTTGCCAGTGTATTTTAAACAGCAGCAAATTTAATAAATAGAATAAGTTCTATTTTGTTTGCACGGGGTTAATATTTTAATTGTTGAAAATAATTATGGTGCAATTATTTTTTGAATAACATCATATATCCGTTTACATTTTTCTTTCTTTTGTTTATTTGCAATGGCTTTATCATATGGTACTCAGAAAATTGAGGAATGTAATCGTAGTTTATAATATTACCATCTACATCGCCCCACATTTTTGTCTGATACACAACTTGTTTTTCATTTCAATCGAACATGCGCACTTCTTATAATTTAGATGAAATATCGCCAATAAATATTACACGATACCATGAGCCTTCTTTGAGCTGAACAATTATTGGCATTTCATATTGGCTTTCCATTGCCATCGATGCCTCTTTAACCACCGCAAAACCCTGTAGTTTAAAAGCATTCTTTAAACTATCTGCCTGTAAATGAATAGATGTATTATAAATATCCATTGACTGCTCAAAACTGCTCTTGCTTTGCATAAGCAAAAATATAAATAAGGCAATCGCCATTTTGTTATTCATCGATACACCTATTTTTCTATTTTAGGATTGGATATTTGACCTGTTGTAAATTTATAATTAAATACAAGAAC
>JAYSOC010000189.1:0-4811 GCA_043723285.1 Ferruginibacter sp.
TCAGATTCAAAACAATATATTCTTTTGGGTATTTTGTATAAAGATTTGCCAGCAAGTTTTTCGGGTAATGCATCATTTATGCTAGTTCCAAGTAAAGTAGGTAGCTCTACTGTAGTTTGTCAGTTGCTTGTAAGCAATGAAAAAAACAGTGAAAACATTTTAGCAGATAATAACCCTAACAACAATTCTGCATCTTTGAGTTATACAAATGTAAAGGCGCTTGAAATTAAATTTACACAGTTTTCTGCAAAGGCTCGCTCTTGTATGTTGGATATGAATTGGTCTGTATTAGACAATGCAAAAGAAGCAAAGCAATATGTAATTGAAGTTTCTGAAGATGGCGTAAATTTTGTTCCTGTAAAAACAATACCAGCTTCTACTGGAATATCTTATGGCTATTTGTTAGACAAGATTGCAAATTCGAATGTAACCGTTAGAGTAAAAGCAGAAACTGAAAATGGGCAGTATCTTTATTCTGAGAAAATTTATAGCAATGATATTTGTAAAACAGGCTTTGATGTTTCTATATATCCAAACCCGGTGCCATCAGAGGTTACAGAAGTGGCCTTACAAGCCAAAGCTGGGATATTTAACGGGAAGTATAGTGTTAAGCTAAGTAATGCAACTGGTAATGAATTGAAGCAAACTGAACAAACTTTTAATAATCAAGTAAAGGTTAATATCAAAACTGGAATTTTGCCAGCTGGTGTATATTTTGTTACATTAATTGGAGAAGACAAAAAGCCTATTGTACTAAAGCTTGTGAAACAATAAA
Source organism: Ferruginibacter sp. (assembly GCA_043723285.1). Lineage (GTDB taxonomy): Bacteria > Bacteroidota > Bacteroidia > Chitinophagales > Chitinophagaceae > Ferruginibacter. The sequence continues at coordinate 776 of JAYSOC010000189.1, forward strand.
TAAAAACTAAGATAATTTAAATAAAATATTCAAATTCAGATTCACTAAAAGTGTTTCTGAATTTGTTTTTTATGGACTGTACATCACGTAATAAAACCAAATAGGAGTAGCAGAGTAAGGTTGATGAATGTTAATTTTTTAGAAAGAGTTAATGATTTCAAAATAGAAAATTTACTTTCGCTGAATTAAGTTAAATTGAAAATAAAAATGGCATGAATAAAAAATACATATACTTACCTTTTCGTTATATAATAATACTCTTGGTTTCTGCCATTTCTTCTTTTTCAAGTTATGGTCAAACACCTGTTGCGGCAGACCCCGCATTAGGCTCGTTTGATATTACAAACTTGGCGGATGTTTCTGTAAATGCAAATACTTTAGCTCTTAATGGGATATATAAAATTAGGTTAGATGTTTTTAATTTAAACTTATCTAATCCCATTCCTCCTAATACATTTAATATAGAAGTTGACTTAGGTACAAAATTTATTCTTGACCCAGCAGTTACCGCTAATGCCGCAACTTTAAATGCTTATTTAACTAGCTTACCTTTAAGCAACTATTTTACCTTTACATATATAACCACAGGGATTCGCCCAATTATAAAGGGCACACTTACGGCTGAATTGCCTAATGATTTTATTGATCAATTTGTATTTAGGGTAAAGGCTAATACTTTTGGAACATCAATTGTAAAAGGCGATGTTTTCATTACTAATAATAACCCCAGCTTTATACTTACTGATGATAACACTGGTAATAACTCAGCTTCACTTGCATATACCATAACTAGTGTTGTACCTGTTACAATTAGTGATTTTAGAGCTTATAATAAAGATTGTCGTATCGATTTTAATTGGATTGTAGACCAGGAAACGAATGTTTCAAAATATGATTTAGAGTTGAGTAAAGACGGAACAAATTTTGCCAAAATAGGGTCATTAAAAGCTACGAATAAAAACAAATATGATACTTCTATTGCCATTTTTGATCAAATAAAATCCCCCACTTTATTTGTAAGATTAAAGTCTTTAGATAATGATGGCACTTTTAAGTATTCGCCAATAGTTTTGTTTGATGGCAGTTGCAAGAGCAAACAAAAGGAAGAAGTTTATTGTTATCCAAATCCTTTAAGAAGGGAAAAAAGCATAACAATTGCCTCTAAAGACTTACTGTTTACTGGTAATTATCTTATTAGTTTAATGGATGTAAGCGGAAAATTTTACATGCAAAAGCAACTTTCTCTTGATAGCGCTTACTCTTTTAAATTGCCAATCACAAGTGAACTAGCTCCAGGAAATTATTTTATCATAGTGCAAAAAGAAGATAAATCGGTTAATGCTTTACTTCAATTTATAAAAGAGGACTAATTTGCTATTATAAATATTGCTAAGGACATTTTGTGAAAAAGTAAAACTTTTTTGATAAACTGAATGTATGCTTGGGAACTTTGGGGGAGCTATTTTTTCTGGGCAGAAAAATCAGAATAACGAAATAATAACATCTGCAATTACATTAGTAAAATGTAAATGCTCTAAGGCCAAAATTTTTGCAGCTAAGGTATTAGCTGTTTCTCCTTCTTCCAAATTGCATTTTGCTTGGAAAATTATTTTTCCATGGTCGTACAATTCATCTACAAAATGAATGGTAATGCCACTTTGCTTTTCGCTAGCAAGTACAACTGCATTATGTACATGTATACCATACATGCCAACGCCGCCATAAGCAGGTAGCAATGCAGGGTGTATGTTTATTATTTTTTTTGGAAACGCCTTTATAACTGCAGTAGGTATTTTTTTTAAATAACCTGCTAGTATAATAAAGAGGATATTGTGTTTTGTAAGAATATCTAAATAAGTAGAGGATAATTCCTCTTCAGCTTTATTTTTTAGATCTATAATTTCTGTAGAAATATTATTTAGTGCAGCAATATTTAACACTCCTGCTTTTTCATTGTTCGTTAGTACCAAAGCAATTTTTGCTTCTATTTTTTTTTCTTGTAAAAGCTGAGGTAATGTTTTTATGATTAATTCAGCATTACTTCCAGCGCCGCTTGCAAATATTGCTATGTTCATTATCTATATTTTGCTTTTTGCCAATGTTCCTATTCACGCAATTGCGGGACAAGTTGTGGTAGATAAAACTACTTTTCTTTTTTTCTCCATCTTACTCTCTCAAAAACTTTCCTTACATAATTTTTAAAAAAAGCAAATTGCCCAAGCGGGATACTAATTATAATAACACAAATTGGCCATAATAAAGTAGCAAGTATAATCCACAATAGTATGTACATTATATTTACACTCTCTCCTATTACTTTTTTTACAAGAAAGGATGATAATCTTCCACAAACACTACCACCAAGTGCAAAAGTGATAATAATTAATATCAACCTTCCAATCCCAACCTTCCATTTTTCTTGAAGCTTTTTTAGCATGGCGCAAAAATCATTTAAAAAATTGGGAAAACATATTCATTTATAAAATAATTTTTAGATTAATCCTCAACTGAAACTTTATATTATTTTATTGCAAACCCTCTTTTTTTCTCTACCGTAAATGAATTGGGCAAATGAAAATGTGCATCATCATTTACAACTTATTAAGATTTGCAAGAAATAGTTAATAAACTCCTAAAAAAACATTTAAAATGTTAGTAGTTTGTCAACATCCTGTCTTACTTTTGCACTCGGAATAGCCATTTTCTACCAAAAACCCGGCTCCATTGTATGATTCGATATAAAAAATTCATTTTTCGGTTTATTGCAAGCCTTATCCTCGTTGGTTTTATCTCTAATAACAGTGCCTTTGCACAAGGAGAAGCTTTGTTTAAAGCCAATTGCGCCAACTGTCACAAACCTGATGGTGATTACACTGGCCCTCACATGAAAGATGTTAGAAAAAGACAACCATCAGCAGATTGGGTATATCAATGGGTTGCAAACCCAGCGGGTACAAATGATGCTTATGCAACAGGTCTTAAAGCAAAATGGAAGCCAACTATAATGACAGCGTTTCCCGCTCTAAAAAAAGGAGATATTGATGCAATATTAGATTATGTAGATGCATATGTTCCTCCAGTTGCTACAGCAGCTTCGGTAGCGGCTTCAGGAGGTGATGATAACTCTTTCCTTTTCGGGTTACTAACACTTATACTCGCTGTAGTTGCATTTATTTTATTACAAGTAAACAGCAACCTTCGTAAGTTATCTGATGATAAAGAAGGTATTTACCGTGGTGAGCCAGTGCCTTTTTATAGAAACAAATCTTACTTAATGATGGCGATTTTGGGAGTTGCAGGTGTAGGAATGTATTTTACGATGGCTGGTTACAATGGCAGTGGTGGCGGAATGAACCTTGGGCGTATGCAAAACTACCAACCTGAGCAGCCTATTTATTACTCACATAAAGTACATGCTGGTACAAATCAAATCAGTTGTTTATATTGCCATGGTGGCTTGCAAGATAGTAAGAGCGGTAGCATACCATCGGTAAATGTGTGTATGAACTGCCATGTATCTATTAAAGAATACAAAGGCGAAGCTATTACAAAAGAAGATGGCTCATCGGTAAATGGTACTGCAGAAATTCAAAAATTATATTCTTATGCAGGTTGGAATCCAGAGAAGAAAGCTTACAATCCTGATAATAATTTAGATGGCATTCCAGATGGAGCAAAACCAATAGCGTGGGTAAAAATTCATAACCTACCAGACCATGTTTATTTTAACCATAGCCAACACGTAAAAGTTGGTAAACAAAATTGTCAAACTTGCCATGGCAATATTCAAGAAATGCCAGAGGTGTACCAATTTTCTGACCTAAGTATGGGTTGGTGTATTAATTGCCACAGAGAAAGTAAGGTGGACTTTTACAACAAAGCAGATAGTACAGGTAATAAATTTTACAGCATTTACGAAAAATTTCATAAGGATATTAAAGATGGCAAAATGGATAGTGTAACTGTAGAAAAGATTGGTGGAACAGAGTGTCAGAAATGCCATTATTAATTTGCTAATTAGCTAATTCGATAATTT
>JAYSOC010000190.1:0-1925 GCA_043723285.1 Ferruginibacter sp.
CTTTTTCAGAAACTAATTTTCCTTTGTAGAACAATTTGCCCTCGCTTACATGTGCACGATGACGTACGTGTGTTTCGCCAGTTGTACTGTCTATGCTAAGCGTAGCAGCAGTAGCCTTATAATGTGTTCTTCTTTTTGCACTTCTTTGCTGACTATGACGCCTTTTCGGATTTGGCATGTTTATTTATTTTAGTATTTAAGTTAATAGTATTTATTATTCAGTATTTAGACTTTGCTAATTGTCTTTAAATTTTTCTAATCCTTTCCAAATAGAATTTTCTTTTTGCTCCTCTGCTGTCACTTTCATTTCGGCAAGTTTTTTCAGTACATCTTTATTGCAAAGAGATTGCCCATTTTCATCATCCGTACATACATGTTGAGTGGGAATGCTGAGCAAAACAAATTCGTACAACCAATCGCTTACATCTAAATGGCTTTCGCTACGACCAATATAAAAAACATCTGCATCTTCTTCTTGCTCATTCATTTCTTCGGGGTTTTCAATAAGTTTTACAACCATATTAAATTCATCCCAAAGCGATACTTGCATTAAGTTTCCGCATCTGTCGCAATTTACTTGTGCATTGCCGCCTGTTTGAAATTTAAGCAACATAAAACCAGTGTTTTTTTCTAACAACAATTTTACTGTAGCATGCATATTTTCTACATCTTCTGCACCTTTTTCTATAAAGAACTTATCCTCTAAAGTGTAGTTAAACTCATGGTCACCATGTTTTAAACCAACAAAAGCTATCTCGTACAACCTCTTGCTTGCCATTACACTCGTTTTAAAGGAGTGCAAATGTACGTTATTTATTTTGAAATAACCCTTTATCTATGCCTTTTACTTAATAAAATTCCTCATTTTTGGGTATAAAATGCTATTTCACACTATGCAAGCTACTCGAAAATGGATTATTGCGGTTATTTTATTGGTAAGTTGTATGGCTGTAAATATGTATAGTAGCAACGCATTTAGGGTTGAAAATGGTTTTTCATTGCATTTTTATCCTGCTTTTTCAAAATTATTGAGATCAAGTTTTGGTTGGTTGCCATTTAGTATCGGCGATTTTTTGTATGGCGGACTAGTTGTTTTTTTATTGGTAAAACTGTTTCAGCTTATTCGTTTTTTATTTAGCAAAATTAGAAGAGCCAATTATAAAGCAAATATTAAACCGTTGCTTTTTTCTGTATTTATTTTTTGCAGTATTGTGTATTTGCTTTTCAATATTTTTTGGGGAATAAATTACAATAGAATTGGAATTGCTGCTCAATTAAATTTGACCATAGAAAAATATTCAGTTGATGATTTAAAAAAGATAAATGAAATATTAATTGAAAAAATAAATACTTCGAAACAAATTTTAGTACAAAAAAATATTGCGTATCCATCAAGTAAAGAAATGTTTTCACAAACAGAAAACGCTTTCATATCTGCTGCAAAAAAGTATCCTTTTCTTCACTACGAAAAACGGTCTATTAAAAAATCGATGTGGGGATGGTTGGGAAATTACACTGGCTTTCTTGGATATTATAATCCATTTACTGGCGAGGCACAAGTAAATACAACCGTACCAAAATTTACACAACCATTTACCACTTGCCACGAAGTAGCGCACCAGCTTGGCTATGCAAAAGAAATGGAAGCCAATTTTGTTGGATACCTTGCCGCAGCTGCTTCTACAGATACATTGTTTAGGTATTCTGTTTACACCGATTTGTTTACTTACGCCAATCGTACATTGTATTTTGCCGATAGTGCATCATCAGTAGCTTATAGAAAATTATTATCGCCAGAAGTTATTGCCGATTTTAAAGAGAGAAAGAAATTTAATTTGGAACATCAAAGTTTTGCAGAACCCATTGTAAGATATTTTTATAATAAATTTTTGCAAAGCAATGAGCAGCCGATGGGCATTTTAAGT
>JAYSOC010000191.1:0-4772 GCA_043723285.1 Ferruginibacter sp.
GTTGCGTAAGGGCATTACAGATAATAACATCAAGCTAAAATTGTTTTTTGATAAACCAGTTTCTACACTCAACGAAAAAGATATAGCCCTTTATAACCAAAATATTTTCTCGATTACAAGGCAAGTGCATTATAGCACACAAAATGAAAACTCATTGGACATGGTGGTTTTCATCAATGGCTTACCCATCATTACTTTTGAGCTAAAGAACGAACTAACCAAGCAGAATGTAAAAGATGCCATTAAGCAATATAAAACCAGTAGGGATAGCAAAGAAGAACTGTTTAGGTTGGGCAGGTGCATGGTACATTTTGCAGTGGATACAGAACAGGTTTGGATGGCAACCCATTTAAAAAATGGCAGCACTTATTTTTTGCCATTCAATAAAGGGTATAATAATGGTGCAGGTAATCCGCCAAACCTAAACGGTATAAAAACAGATTATCTCTGGAAAGAAATATTAACCAAAGACAGCCTTACCAATATAATTCAAAATTATGTGCAGTTGTTTGAAGAAGAAGTAGAGAAAATTTTACCCGATGGTAAAATCAAAAAGGACAAAGTAAAGAAGCTCATTTTTCCACGATACCACCAGTTACATGCAGTAAATAATTTGCTGCTAAATGCAAAAGAGAACGGTGCAGGCAAGCGGTATTTGATACAACATTCAGCAGGTTCCGGCAAGAGTAATTCTATAAGTTGGTTAGCACATCAGTTGGTTGGCTTAATGGATAATAGCAATGTAAATACCGTTTTTGATACCGTAATTGTTGTTACCGATAGAAGGGTTTTGGATGCACAGATAAGAAACAACATCAAACAATTTGAGCAGGTAAAAGGAGTGGTAGAAGCCATTACCGAAGGCAGCAAGCAGTTGAAAACTGCATTGGAAGAAGGCAAGAAAATCATCATTACTACTATTCAAAAATTCCCTTACATAGTAGATGAAATTGAAGATTTGCCAGCCAAACGCTTTGCCATAGTAATAGATGAAGCACACAGTAGCCAAAGTGGTAATGCTGCTGGTAAAATGAATATGGCATTAGAAGATAAAGCTGTTTATGATATTGAAAACGAAGAAGAGGAAACCGATGAAGATAAAATTGTAGAAATAATTAAGGGGCGTAAAATGTTGGCTAACGCCAGCTATTTTGCTTTTACAGCTACGCCTAAAAACAAAACCCTTGAACTGTTTGGCGAAAAATATAACGACAACGGTAAAGAGAAATTCAGGGCTTACCATGTTTACTCCATGAAGCAAGCCATTGAAGAAGTTTTTATTTTGGATGTGTTGCAAAACTATACCACTTACCAAAGTTTTTACGGCTTATACAAACGAATAGAAGACGACCCACAATTTGATAAAACCAAAGCTCAAAAGAAATTAAAGATTTATGTAGAGAGCCATATACAAGCCATTGAAAAGAAAACGGCATTGATGATTAACCACTTTATGGAAAGTGTTATCAAACGCAAAAAAATAAATGGTTTAGCAAAAGCAATGTTGGTTACAAGCAGCCGAAGCAATGCAGTAAAATACAAAGCTGCATTTGATACCTACTTAGCAAATACAGGTAATCCCTTTAAAGCAATTGTTGCTTTTTCAGGTGAAATAGATGGAGCAACCGAAACTTCATTAAACCACTTTTCAAGTGCTTCAATTCCCGATGAGTTTAAAAAATCGGAATACCGCTTTTTAATTGTCGCCAATAAATACCAAACAGGTTTCGACCAGCCTTTACTTCACACCATGTATGTAGATAAAAAATTGGGTGGTGTAAACGCTGTACAAACTCTATCAAGATTAAATAGAACTACATCAGGCAAAACAGACACTTTCGTGTTGGACTTCGCCAACACTTCAGATGAAATAAAAAAATCGTTTGAACCCTATTATGAAACAACCATTTTAGGTGAAGCAACAGACCCTAATAAACTATTTGACCTGCAAAGTGCCTTAGATGCTTTTCAGGTTTACACACCATTTCAGGTGCAAGAGTTTTCAGACAAAATAATTACCAATGTTCCCGTTGACCAACTGCACACCATTTTAGATGCGGCAGCAGAAACTTTTAGAACAATTCTTACAGAAGAACAGCAAGACGATTTTAGGGCAAAATGTAAAACCTATGTTCGCTTGTATGTATTCCTTGCCCAGATAGTTCCATTTGTAAATCCATATTTGGAACGGCTTTACCTTTTCCTAAACCACTTGCAAAATAAATTGGGTAGGCAACGGGAAGAAGATTTGGCAAAAGGTATTTTGGATAATATAGATATGGAAAACCTACGTTACCAATTGGAAGGCACAGCCAATATAGTGTTGCAACAAGGCGATGAATTGCAGCCAATACCAACGGATATGAGGGGCGGTAAAGCGGAACCTGAAATGGAGTATCTCTCAAATATTGTAAAGGCGTTTAATGACAGGTTTGGCACAGCGTTCACGAATGAGGATAAGGTAAAAAAAATGACACAGGATTTAATGCAGGATGTAGCCAATGACCAGGAGTTTGTAAATGCTTTTAAACATTCAGATACCCAAAACGCAAAAATCACTTTTGAAGATGTGTTGAAACGAAAACTGATAGACCACATCGAAACCAACTTTGAAGTTTTTAAAGAATACAACGACAATAAAGAGTTCAGAGATTTCTTTGCAGGTACTATGTTTCAGTTAATGCAAAGGGATTTTATGAAGTTTAATATCAATAAATAATCGCATCATAATGAAAGATTTCTTTATTACATGGATACTTATTTACCAAGGTGGAGGCAGTTAAAAACAGAGTTAAACAAACTGCCTATAAGTCACGCAGATTGGAGTTATTAAAAAATAAATTATTATAAATGCAGCAAATACAGCTAAATATAATCCCCTTCACTCCCAGAATTACTGTTTTAAAAATTGGTTTATACAAGCAAAAAATAGAAGGCTACGCCTCTTTATATAAAGGCGAGTATCCAAGAATATTATGGGAGCAGCACGAAGCAGAGCTAAAAGAAATAAGCCATTTGTACTGTAACTTTTCTAATGTAGAAAATGCAGATTATGTAGTGGAAGTAGATATTACTAAAAGCACAAACTTTGGGCTACATTATTTTCGTTACTTAATGTATAATTATTTTATCGGCAAGGTAGATGTATTGTTTCCCAACTTTATAAATGATGTAGAAGTATGGCGGCACGATAAATATAAAAGCACCCCTCAATTTAATCAGTATAATAAATTTACGCTTAAAGTACAATATGCAAGAGTATCTAACAGTTTTGAGTTAGTAGTTGCCTACGACGGCACAGCAAAATTATACTCAAAGTCTTTACAAGAGATTGGCAATATTGACCCCGATAAAATTACTTGGGTAAATAGCAATGGCAAATTATTTAGATGGAAAGAAATGCCAGCAGAAGAAAAACAGGATTTAGATAAAATTTTTCCACTATTAAATTACAAATTAAAAAAGCAGTTTGATATTCCAGCAGATAAGCCAGACTTTAGTAATCGTTATCCTAGATACTTAAATTTTATCAATAGTTTTTACAACAATGCTTTAAATAACGATGCCTTTAAAAAAATAATTCCATTAGCTGCTACAGGCTTTTGGAAAGTTGCAGAAGAAAATATATTAAGAACCAAACTAAATTCTAACGAATTACTGTTTGGTAAAAATTCACTTTCTATAAACCCATTAGAGGGTATAAAAAAATATGGCCCTTATAAAAAGTCACCCTATAATAGTGTAAAATTCTTTTTCATCTACCACCCCGAAGATAAAGATACAGCAGTAACTAAAATTTATAATTACTTCCTCAAAGGGTTTTATAAAATGAATGAAGAAAAGCAACCGTATAGAGCATTCCCAGATATATTCTCCTTCATTAAACAACCTTTAGAACTAGCCATAATCAATAATATAGAAATACAAGACAAAGATAATATTGTAGCAGAAGTAGATAATGCAATAAAAAATACTGTAAGGTCTGCCGATACCCAATACGTTGCCATTTATATTAGCCCAATAGCCAAAACAGAAGAAAATACAGATTTACTGAATGTATATTATAAGGTAAAAGAAATACTCATAAAACATGAAATTAGTTCACAGGTAATTTACAATCAAAATTTACTAAGAGATGATTTTAATTTTTATTTGCCAAACATTGAAATTGCTTTATTAGCTAAACTAGGAGGCGTTCCGTGGCGTTTAAATTGTTCATCTGTAGATGAATTAATTGTAGGCGTAGGGGCATTTTACAGTCAAACAAATAAAACAAGGTATGTAGGTTCAGCTTTCTGTTTTAACAACGAAGGTATTTTTGAAGGCTTTAATTGTTTTGGTGCAGATGAAACAATGATGTTAGCAGGTAGCATACGAAATGCAGTTACAACTTATGTAGAGCGTAAAAAAGATGCAAAGAGGTTAATCATACATTTTTATAAAAAAATGTCGGAGCAAGAGTTAGAACCTATTATGAAAGTGCTACATAACCTAGAATTAGATATTCCTGTAATTGTAGTATCAATCAATAAAACAGAAAGCAAAGAACTATTGGCATTTGATATAAGCGATACAAAAAATTTAATGCCATTAAGCGGTACAATTATTCAAGTAGGCTATAGAGATTATTTACTTTGTAATAATACACGTTACAATCCAAGTAGTGTTGTTAAAATGAAAGAATATCATTTCCCAATCAAACTACATATTTCAAGTTCACAAAAAGAGGTGTTTGATGATGTAGCAGTGGTAAAAGATATTATGGACCAGGT
>JAYSOC010000192.1:0-4770 GCA_043723285.1 Ferruginibacter sp.
ATTTGCTTAGCTGTTTCTTTACCAAGGTAAGCATCCATTCTAAGTTGTAGTAAATATATAAGTGGTGTAAGCAAGATAGCTACCGAAAATTTATATGCATAGTTTACCATTGCAATGGCCAATACTTTTTGAAAACTCCAATCTTTACCTATATAAAATGCAATAAAAAGCACAATAAAACTATCTACCAATTGCGAAACTATGGTAGAACCTGTAGCCCGAAGCCATACTTTTTTTTCGCCCGTAGCTTTTTTTATTTTGTGAAAAACTGTTACATCAACTATTTGTGCTACTAAAAAGGCAACAATGCTTCCTAAAATAATCCACATGCCTTGTCCAAAAACAGAGTTGAAAGCTTTACTCATATCTGGCACACCATCTTGTACACCTGTTCCATACCAAAAGTCTGCAGCAGGCACATGCATAGCCATATAAAACATTAAAAAAGCATAAGCAATAAGTGCAACGGCTATGTAAGATATTCTACGTACAGCTTTGGGGCCGTAATATTCATTTACAATATCCGTCATTATAAATTCTAACGGCCACAATAAAACACCACAAGTAAGACTTAATGATAAACCACTTTCGCCCAGCAACGAAAAATTGAAAGGTGTAGCACCAAATAATTTTTCTAAAGAAAATATTTTGCCTCCAATACATTCTGCAATGAACGCATTGGCTACAAAAAAAGCAGTAATTACTAAAAAAAGTTTTGTGGATTTATCTTTTAAAATAGACGTTATCATTGGTGCAAATTATAATGAACATATCTTCAACTAACAATAATACTATGCTGTTTTCCAAATAAAATTATACCAAATTTCTATAGGCAACATTATCAAATTAAAATAAAGTATAAACTTAGAAAAAAGCAATGGCTTTTGCATTATTTTTTTAAATGCAATTATGAAAAGAAAAACCACATCTAAAATTAATGAAAGAAATAAACCCAATACCAAAATAGAAGCAACAACTGAGTGTAATGGAATAAGGGCTTCAGGATTTCCACCTTTTCTAAATGAAAGTTCTATCAAACGCATTACTACAGCAATTACAAAACAGCAGTTACAAATAAAAACTATTTTAGAAAATGTACGCATAAGAAAAGTTACGGGTTTAAGAATTACGAGTTGGTGGTTTGTAAATTTGATATTATACTTTGCAAATTATACAACTAAAAATTTATAAAGAATGTTCGAGTCAAATAACCTTCAACTTTAAACCTTCAACTTTAAACTATTTCCCTTTCCCCCAACCAAACCAATCATTACCATTTGCAAATAACATCAATGCCAACAAAATAACCATACCCACAATTTGTGCATACTCCAAAAACTTTTCGTTTGGTTTACGACCTGTTATCATTTCGTATAAAGTAAATACTACGTGCCCACCATCAAGCGCTGGTATTGGTAATAAATTCATAAATGCTAGTGCTATAGAAAAGAATGCAGTTATCATCCAAAACCCTTGCCAGTCCCACTCATTACCATTAAATGCATTACCCATTCCTTTAAAACCACCCATAGCTTTGTACGTACCCGTTTTTGGAGAAAGCATTAATTTAAATTGTTGATAATAATCAGCAAGGCTTGTGAAGGCCAATTTTACTCCCGCAGGAAAAGACTCAAAGAAACCATAAGGAGTATGTTCTATTACAAAAATACCCAAACTATCATATTGCTTTGCATTAAGTACAGTTGGGCTTATTTTTCCATCTTCATTAATTCTAACCAACAGCTGTAATAGAGTATCTTTCCTCTTAACAGTCAAAATTGCAGTACCGTTTTTCTTCGCATCAAAACATCTTGCTGCATCATCTAAAAATTCAATAGGTGTAGTATCTACTTTTACAATTTTATCCCAGTATTGCAATCCAGCATTTTTTGCATTACTACTATCGTCCTTATCAAACTCTCCTATTATTGCAGGTATTCTTTGCATAAAAAGAGGAGACTTCGATTTCTTCTTTTCTACCAACATGCCAATAAGGCTATCTGGTATAACCAAATCTTCATTTTTTCCGGCCCTTTCTATTGTTATTGTTCCACCACCACTGAGCAATACTTTTTTTGCTACATCATCAAAATATTTTACTTCTTTTTTATTTACTGAAACAATTTTATCTCCATTGCGTACACCAATATTGTACATCAAAGAATCGGTAACCCAAACACCATTTTTTAAAGAAGAATTGGGGATTTTATCTTGCCCCCATACAAACAAAACACCGGCATAAATGACAAATGCCAACAATACATTTACCGTAACCCCACCCAACATAATTATTAAACGCTGCCAAGCTGGTTTGCTGCGAAACTCCCACGGCTGTGCAGGTAGCTTCATTTGCTCTTTATCCATACTTTCATCTACCATGCCAGCTATTTTTACATAGCCGCCAAGCGGTAACCAACCAATACCATATTCAGTATCACCTATTTTCTTTTTAAAAATTGAAAACCATGGATCAAAGAAAAGATAAAATTTTTCAACCCTACACTTAAACCATTTTGCAGTTATATAATGCCCAAATTCGTGAAGTACAACTAATATTGAAAGAGATAAAAGTAATTGCGCTACCTTCAAACCCACGCTGCTCCAATTGATTGCTAAAAGTTCCATTAAAAAGTATTAAGATATTAGTATTGAGTATTTAGATATTAGTATTGAGATTTAAAAACTAAGATTATTTAGCATCTCACTAAATTAAAGATTGATTGTTTTAAAAAAATTATTAATTATTCATTATAAAAATATTCATTATCAGCTACATCTTCATCACCGAAGCGGCAAAGTTACGTGCCTCACCGTCGGTTTCAAAATATTCATCTAAAGTTGGCTTTTCTATAAATGCAATTTTGGCCATTGTTTTTTCTACTACAGCTGTAATATCTAAAAAACCAATTCTATTTTGCAAAAATGCCCACACGGCTATTTCGTTTGCAGCATTGAGCACACAAGGTTTATTACCGCCAGCTTTTAAAGCTTCTATAGATAATCCTAGGTTTCTAAAGGTTTTATAATCCGGTTCTTCAAAAGTTAATGAAGGATATTTTTTAAAACTAAATCTTGGAAAATCGTTTTTTATTCTTTCTGGAAAACCCAATGCATATTGTATGGGCAATTTCATATCGGGCAAACCCATTTGAGCCTTCATGCTACCATCTTCAAACTGCACCATACTGTGTACAATACTTTGTGGATGCACAACAACTTCTATTTGCTCTGGCTTCAAATTAAACAACCATTTGGCTTCTATCATCTCAAGCCCTTTGTTCATAAGGGTTGCAGAGTCTATAGATATTTTTGCACCCATATTCCAATTGGGATGCTGCAAGGCATGGTCTCGCTTTACATTTACCAAAAAATTAGGTTTTTTTCCAAGAAAAGGACCACCACTTGCGGTGAGAATAATTTTTTCTATTGGGTTTCTCGTTTCCCCAACAAGACATTGAAAAATGGCAGAATGCTCGCTATCCACAGGTATTATAGGTGAACGATATTTCATGGCTTCCTGCATCACAATATCGCCAGCAACTACTAAGGTTTCTTTATTTGCAAGGGCTATTACTTTTCCTTTTTTTACTCCTTTTAAAGTAGGTCGCAAACCTGCAAACCCTACAATAGCTGTAAGCATTACATCATAGGTATCAAAATCGGCTACTTCTTCCAATGCTTTTTCTCCTGCAAAAACCTTAATGTCTGTATTTGCCAATGCATCTTTTACCTCAATAAATCTTTTCTCATCGCCTATTACCACTGCATTTGGTGTAAACTCTAATGCTTGCTTTATCAATAATTGATAATTGGTTTGTGCGGTTAAAATTTCTACCTCAAGCATATCTGTGTGGGTACGTATCACATCAAGTGCTTGTGTACCAATAGAACCTGTAGAACCAAAAATGGCGATGCGTTTTTTCTGCATTCAATATTAATTATTAGAGGTAAAGATAAGTGAAAATAAAAGATAAATTAAACAGCCTATTTTTGATAATTTTTACATAACTACTTAACATTTTTATATCAAATTAAAACAACATCAGACTACAAAGTAATCAATAAAAACGGCAACAGAATTAATACAGATGTATTGCTTCATCCTGAAGAAATTATAGCTGATAAACTAGAGGCACGCCTAATTTCACAAAAAGATTTTGCAAAAAGTATACAACTATTACCCCCGCACTTAAACGATTTAATGAAAGGAAAGCGCAATATTTCTGCAAAAATTGCTATTAAATTAGAAACCGAACTTGGTATAGATGCAGACTTTTGGCTGCGTGTGCAAATGCCATATGATTTAGCTTTAGAAAGAAAACAACTTACATTAATTTGATAACATCGAAAGAACATCTGCAATCTTTCTATCGTTGCTTAATTTGGGAACTTTATTTTGCCCACCAAGTTTACCAATACTTTTCATGTAGTTTTTAAACCCATTATGTGGCACAGTCGTTATTTTTAATTCTTGCAAAATATTCCCTTTTACGAGGTCATCGTAATACACATTTTTTGCTCGCAGGTTATCATCAATTTTCTTTGCAAAGCTTTGTAAATTATTTGGTGCATTTTCAAATTCAATAAACCACTCGTGATAACTTTTTCCAGCATCTGCTGAAACATAAGGAGCAACCGTAAATTCGTTTATTAAAATATTCTCTTCTTGCGTAGCTTTTAAAATAGCAGCTTCTGCTTCTTCTACAATTACATGCTCGCCAAATGCCGAAATAAAATGTTTTGTACGACCACTTACAATAATTCTATATG
>JAYSOC010000193.1:0-4764 GCA_043723285.1 Ferruginibacter sp.
ATACTCATGCCATGAGCATCGTCGACATAATAATGTAGCTCAGGATATTTATCCATTAGAGCATAAATTTCTTTAACCGGACTCACATCGCCATACATGCTATAAATACCATCTGCCATGTACCATATTTTTTTAAACTTGCTACGCAAATGTTTTACTCTTTCTTCTAATAAATCTATTCTATTATGACGCAAAAGCTCTACAGTAACACCCTGGCTCTTTACCAGGTTTACCGCTATCTGCACCGAATTGTGCACTTGATGATCCATTATGATACAATCATTGCTACCTACAAGCACTGGTATGGCGGCTATATGACCCAGCGTGGTTGTTTGTGTAATAACTACAGGCAATTCAAATATTTTTTCAAACAAATCTTCTAATTCTTTATACAACGAAATAGAAACATAAGCCCTCGATTCTGAAAACTGTGTTCCAAAATCATCGATGGCTTGTTTGCTGGCAGTTTTTAGTCTATCGTCAAACTCGAGTCCAAGGTAGCTACACGAGCCAAAATTTATAACCTGCTTGCCTTCTAAATAAATAGAATTGTTTTTAATTTTCCTATTCATATCGGTGTATAAATGCACGATTTTTTTTTGTTTTCCATAGGATACAATTTGTTGTATTGCATCTATAGAAGATTGGGTTTTACTCATAAAATATAGTTTTTAAAAGGTTCCATAATTGGTATTGCAAAATTTGTTATATTTTTATAGCTTAAAAACCCATTAAATACTGATTTTTTTTATATTTTTCTAATAGTTTTTACTAAGTATAAATACCTAGTTATTGAATAAAATGATATAAGACTTATGAAAAAGAGTTATGATACCGAAACTGTTTTATTTGAAATTGATGAAGGAATTTTAATTGCCACTTATAAGCCGCACATAAAGATTAACCTTAAACAAGCCAAGACAATAGTTGAACAAAGACTCATTTTTATTGATAATAAACCAAAGCCAACTTTAGTAATAAATTCTGGTACACTTAATGCAGACAAAAGTGCAAGGGACTTTTTTTCATCGGAAGAAGGGATAGCGGGTATTAAATGTGCAGCATTAATGGTAAATTCTAATTTCTCTTCGCTTATGCTTACGTTTTTTTTAAAAATAACCAAGCCCAAATTATTGGTAAAAACATTCACAGATAAAAAAGAAGCATTAACTTGGCTTTCAAATTATATTGATTAAAAACAACCGCTCTTGGATGCTCGTTTCAAAAAAATAAATAAACTACTTACCGAGTACGCACTTGGTAATTTTGAAAAAAAAATTAACCTATCATCTGAACTAGATGAGATAGACTCATTTATTGCTTGCATAAACATGCTTGGCGAAGAGTTGAGAGAATCAACCATATCTAAAAACCATTTCGATAATATTTTTAGCTCCGTATCCGATATGATATTTGTATTGGATTTGAAAGGAAAAATTTTAATAACGAGCGAATCGGTACATGAAACTTTAAATAGAACTAGTGTAAGCCTAAAAAATAAATCAATAGATATTTTAGAAATTAAAAAAGATTATTCTTTATTTCAATTCATCAAAAAAAATATTAAAACCAATAGGCAAGCAGTAGAAATAGAAACTACTTTTAAAAATAGTGAAGGAACAAAAAGCCCTGTATTGTGCTCTGCCATTTCTTTATACAACGAAAAAAATATAAAAACAGGGTATCTTGTAACTGCCAAAGATTTAACTAATATAAAAGAATATGAGATATCCCTAAAAGAATCTGAAAATAAATTTCAGAAATTATTTGAAGAGTCGAGCGATTGTATTTTTATAACAGATGAAACTGGAATTTTTTTAGACATCAACATTGCAGGGTACAAACTTTTTAAATCTGCAAAATCATCATTGGCAAATTTTAATTTATTTAGTCTTATAGATAAAGACTCCGAAAAAAAGAATTTTAAAAAAGAAATAAAGAAAAAGAAAAATATTGCAAATTTTGCTATTCAAATAAAAAGAACTGATGAATCGGTGCTTGATTGTTTGGTATCTGCTAGTATAATTGAAAATTACCAACAAAAAACGATTGGATACAGAGGGATAATAAAAGACATAAGCAAACAAAAAGAAACCGAAAATTTAGTATTTAAAACCATTGTAAATACGCAGGAGGCAGAGCGTAGAAGGTTTGCAAAAGATATACACGACAGTATTGGCCAACAATTATCTGCTATAAAGTTTTATATTGGCACTTCTGTTTCTATTACAAAAGATGAAAAACAAAAAAACTTATTAATAAAAGCAAACGATGGTTTAGTAAGTGCATTAGCAGATATTCGTAATATTTGTTTTGACCTAATGCCAAAAACATTAGAAAATTTTGGACTTGCAGAATCCTTGCAAGAACTATGCAAACAAACAGAAGTAAATGAAGCTTTAACTTTTGAATTAAACATCAAAGAAAATTTTCCATTTTTAAATAAACAACTAGAAATTTCAATTTTTAGAGTAGTACAAGAATTTATTAATAATGCTTTAAAACATAGCAATGCCAATGTTATTAACATTGAAATGTTGCAAAAAGATAATTCTATTAAAATAAATTTAAAAGATAATGGTAAAGGTTTTGATATAACTAAAGTAGATACAAAAAATGGCATGGGATTAAGAAATGTAAAATCGAGATTATTGCCATACAATGGCGAAATAATTGTAGCTAGTAATTTAGGTAAGGGTACACAATATAAAATTACGATTCCACTTACACAAACAAATATTAGTAATGCTAAATAATAACATACAAAAAGTACGGCTTTTAATTGTAGATGATCATCAGATGGTGAGAGATGGTATTCGTGTAATGCTGGAGTCGCAAACCAAAACATATAAATTTATTATAACCGAAGCCGAAAATGGAGAAGATGCCATACAAAATATTTTAAAAAACGATTACGATATTATTTTAATAGACTATCAGCTTCCAAAAATGACAGGTATGGAAACGGTGGAGAGAATATTGCTTTACAAGCCCACAACAAAAATTCTTGCTTTGTCTAATTATGATGAGCTTACTTACATTAACAACATGCTAAAAGCTGGTGCTAGCGGCTATATTTTAAAAAATGTGGAACCTTTAGAATTGATAGCTGCCATAAAAACAATTTTACACGACAAAGTTTTTTACTCCAATGAGATAGCCATAAAATTGATAGAAAGCAAAAAAAAGATTGTATCAAACATCGAAAAATATTCGCTTACAAAAAGAGAATTACAAATATTAAAACTCATAACACAAGAAAAAACAAACGATGAAATTTCTATCCTCCTTTGCATTGCAAAACGAACTGTAGATTCTCACCGTCAGAATTTATTAAACAAGCTTCATGTAAAAAATACTGTGGGCCTTACAAAGATTGCTATTGAATCGAAATTAATTTGAAACACAATTATCTTCCTCCTGGCTCACAATTCTTCCTCAAAAAATTTGTATAAAGCGTAGCCAAATGTAAACTAGTTCCTACACCTTCGCTTATACTGTGTGTACGATTTGGATAAGCCATAAATTCAAATTGTTTATTGTATTTTATTAATTCGTTCAATAACATTTCTGCATTGTCGTAATGCACATTATCATCTCCTGTGCCATGTATGTACAATAGTTTTCCTTGCAGGCCTTTTGCGTTGGTTATTGGCGAGCCTTTTACAAAGTCTTCTCTATTTTCTTGTGGCAAGCCCATATATCTTTCTTGGTAAATATTGTCGTAGTTTAATTGGTTGGCAACAGCTGCTATCGCAATTCCTGTTTTAAATATTTCGGGATAATTAAACATTAAATTAAGCGTAGATGACCCGCCGCCGCTCCAACCCCACACTGCCACACGACTTTTATCCATATAACTGTTTTCCAATATTTTTTTTGCGCCCGATGCTAAATCTTTAATATTTATATTCCCAATTTTCCTGTAAATCGATTTGCGCCATTTCGCTCCTTTAAGTGATGGTGTACCCCTATTATCGATTGATACCTGTACATAACCATCTCCGCTTATATCGCCCATGTATAAAAAATTATTATGCGCCCCATATGTATCATTTACAGTAGAAGCAGCTGGCTCGCCATATACATAAAATACTACAGGGTATTTTTTTGAAGGGTCAAAATTTTTAGGTTTGTTTATCCAAGCATCTAGCACTACATTATCTTCTGTAGTTACTTGTATGTATTCAATATTCTTTCTTGCATCTATCTTAATATTTTTTTCGATGCTCTTTGCAGATACCATCGATTTGTTTTCTGGCAAACTTATCCACTCACCTACCGAAGCTGTATTATTGTTGCTAAAAGAATGAAATGCTATTTTTCCATTAGGCGACATATCGTACTCATGCGTACCTTTTAGTTTTGCATTGCTTACTAATTCAGGTTCATCTTTAGGATTATTAATTTTTACTCTATACAAATAAAGTTGCGTAGCATTGTTTGGCGATGCGGTAAAATAAATATAATTATTAGTTTCATCTATTGCTTTCACTGTACCAATATCATAATTACCTTTTGTAACTAGCGTTGTTGTTTTACCATCTCTACTTATTTTATAAATATGCCTCCAACCATCTTTTTCACTTATCCAAAGAAAATCTTTTCCTTGGTTTATCCAGTTCCAGCCAATGGGTTTATCAGTATTTAAGTCCACCCAAGCATCATCATTTTCTGCCCAAAAAGTATTTGTACTACCATCAGATACTTTACAATAAATCAATTTACTTTCTTGTTGCTTACGATCTAGTTGCTGCAAAATAA
>JAYSOC010000194.1:0-1915 GCA_043723285.1 Ferruginibacter sp.
ACTAGAAAATGTATTTGGGAAAGAATTAGAGTATGAAGGAGGGTTTACAAAATTTGGAATTTTTTGTTATATAAATAATGTAAAAGTTGATATTGTACATTATCCTCATAAAATTGTATTTGATACTTTATTAGAAAATGATATAAGAATGTACAGCAACAAAGAGATTGCTGCTATGAAAATTCAAGCAATTTTAGGTAGAGGAAAGAAAAAAGATTTTTGGGATATGGCAGAATTGCTACAAGATTTTTCGATAAAAAATATTATCGCTTTTCATCATCAAAAATATCCATCACAGCAGTTGCTTATTTCCATACCTCAAGCCATTACCTACTTTGCCGATGCCGACGAAAGCGAAGACCCCATTAGCTTAAAAGGGCAAACATGGCAATCTGTACAAAAAATAATACAAGGGCATGTAAACGAATATTTAAAATAATGTTCTAAATCTAGTGTCTAAAATCTAAGGTCTATCATCTATTATCTAACTCTCCATAAACCCATCCAAATCTCTTTTTTCTTTTTTCGTAGGGCGTCCAACTTTGCTCAATCTTTTTCCCGTATGAAAAGCTGCACCTTGGTATTGTAATTTATCTTCTACATCTTCTGGTGTAATATCCATATAAAAATTAATAGCTTCTGAATATTGTACACGGTTGTGCAAAAGCCCTGTAACTTTTATGACCCATTTTTTAGCTTCTGTTTTTACTTCGTACTCTTCATCTATATGCACTTGTTTTGATGGTTTTACAGATGCGATATTGTATTTTACTTTTCCTTTATCGCACGCTTCTGCGGCAAGGCTTCGGGTTTTAAAGAGGCGTATGCTCCATAAATATTTATCTAAACGAAGTTTTTCTTTTTCCATTTTTTAATTTATAAAATACGTTACAAAACTATTGTAAATATTTGGCATCGTATGGGTGCATTTAAAATTTGCACATACTAACTATAGAGCTGTCACCTTTTTATAGCATTTTATACCATAATGCTTTAAACTAAAGCTGACAGCACTTACAACAATTTTCAAAGCGCACATCATAGGTTTGTTCATGTTTAGCTTATTACCTATTTTTATATAAATTATACCCCTTATGCGTTTTAAAAATATACTCTTATTATTTATTTTATTTATTACTTTCAAAATTTGCCCAGCGCAAGATCATGGTACCAATTGGACACCCGATGGGCTTGCTTATTACGAATTTAGAGAAGACGGTATTATAAAAATAGATCCTAAAACAGAAGCCGAAACACTTGTAATTAAAAAAGAATCGTTAACGCCTCCAGCAGCAAGCAATGCTTTGAAAGTACAATCATTCGATTATAGTAATGATAAAAGCAAAGTGTTGCTGTTTGCAAATACTGCTAAAGTATGGCGTTACAAAACTCGTGGCGATTATTGGGTAATGAATAACGCTACCAATAAATTGACACAACTTGGAAAAAGTTTGCCATCGCAATCTTTGATGTTTGCAAAATTTTCTCCCGATAGTAAAATGGTAGCTTATGTGAGCGAAAGAAATATTTATTCGGAAGATATTGCTACTGGCAAAATAAAAAAATTAACGCTTGATGGTACAAGAAAAATGATAAACGGAACTTTTGATTGGGTGTATGAAGAAGAATTTAATTGTAGAGATGGTTTTCGTTGGAGTCCCGATAGTAAGCAAATTGCTTTTTGGAAAATAGATGCCACAAAAATTAGAGATTATTACATGATTAATAATACAGATTCTGTTTACTCAAAAGTGATACCAGTAGAATATCCAAAAGTAGGAGAGAGTCCATCGCCAGCTTACATACATGTAGTGAGCGTGAGTAGTGGACAAATACGCAAAATGAATATAGATGGAGATGCACAGCAGCATTACATTACACGCATGGAATGGAGTGGCGATAATGAAATTATTTT
>JAYSOC010000195.1:0-4757 GCA_043723285.1 Ferruginibacter sp.
CTCGTTTTAAGTGGGCTTAAATGTTTTAAAGCCTCATAAGCTGTAACAGGTCTTATGTTTGCATACAGCTCCAATGCTTTTCTCAAGCCAAGCAAACCCTGCTCCGGCCTCACTTTTGCGCTAGGGTCGTTGTCATATTTTGGGTGACCTATTGCGCCAAATAGAATACCATCCGACCCCATGCATGCATCTACTGTTTCTTGTGGTAATGGGTTGCCAGTTTTATCAATAGCCACAGCGCCCATTAATACATATGTATAATCGAAACTGTGATTATAACGATTGGCAATAGCATCCAATACTTTTATGGATTGTGCTACAACCTCAGGCCCTATTCCATCTCCTTCTATTACGGTAATATGTTTCAAAGCCCCACCTAACCTCCCCGAGGGGGAGGAACCAGTCTCTGAAAATTTGTTGTTCTTTTCCTGCATTTTAATTAGTTAATTTTTCAAATTCAATTATCTCATCTTTCATTCCCAATAAATAATCTATATCATCATACCCATTTAGCAAACAGGTTTTTTTATAAGAATTTATTTCAAAAACTTCCACAGCATTTGTTGTATCTATTGTTATCGTTTGCTTTTCTAAATCCACCGTAAGCGTTGCTTCATTGCCCAGCGCAAATATTTTTTGCAAAAATTCATCGCTTACAATTACTGGTAGCAAACCATTATTTAGTGCATTGTTTTTAAAAATATCTGCAAAAAAACTAGATACCACTACTTTAAACCCTGCATCAGTAATAGCCCACGCAGCATGCTCTCTTGATGAACCACAACCAAAATTTTTTCCTGCAACCAAAATTTCGCCTTTGTACTGCGGTTGATTTAAAACAAAATCTGCTTTTGGCATTTGCTCATCATCGTTTATATATCGCCAATCTCTAAATAAATTTTTACCAAACCCATCTCTTGTTGTTCCTTTTAAAAACCGTGCAGGTATAATTTGATCAGTGTCCAAGTTTTCTATATTAAGCGGAACAAACCTTGATTGTATCGTTTTTATTGCGTGCATAAATTAATTTAATAGTTCACGTACATCAGTGATGTAGCCTGTAATTGCTGCCGCTGCCGCTGTTAACGGACTTGCCAATAATGTTCTTGCACCTACGCCTTGTCTGCCTTCAAAATTTCTATTGCTGGTACTTATACAATATTTACCAGCAGGTATTTTATCTTCATTCATACCCAAGCATGCGCTACAACCTGGTTGGCGTAGTTGAAACCCAGCTTCAATAAATATTTTATCAATCCCTTCTTCAATGGCTTGTTGTTCTACTTGTTTGCTGCCTGGCACAATCCATACTTCTACATCGGCAGATTTTGTTTTTCCTTTTACAAAATTGGCCACTATTCGTAAGTCTTCAATGCGGCTATTGGTGCAACTTCCAATAAATACATAATCTATTTTTTGCCCTTGTATTTTTTTACCTTCTTGCAAGCCCATGTATGCAAGCGACTTTACAAAACCTGCTTTATCAGTTTCGTTAATGGACTCAACCGCTGGTATGATTGCACCAATTGCAATGCCCATACCAGGGTTGGTACCATAAGTGATCATTGGGGATATATCTTCTGCTTTTATAAAAATTTCTTTATCAAAAACCGCATCATCATCGCTGTACAAAGCTTTCCATTTAGCCAAAGCTGCATCCCAAGCTTCATTTGCTGGCGCAAATTGTCTTCCTTTTATGTAATCAAATGTTGTTTCATCTGGTGCTATCAATCCGCATCTCCCACCCATTTCTATACTCATATTGCATATCGTCATACGAGCTTCCATGCTTAAACTGCGAATGGTAGAGCCTGCAAATTCTACTGCATAACCTGTAGCACCACTTGCTGTTATTTGTGCTAAAATGTATAATACAATATCTTTTGAAACCACGCCTTCACCCAAAACTCCATCTACATTTATCCGCATCGTTTTTGGTCTGCTCTGCATGATACATTGTGTAGCAAAAACCATTTCTACTTCGCTCGTACCTATGCCAAATGCAATGCATCCAAATGCGCCATGTGTAGATGTGTGGCTGTCCCCGCACACAATCGTCATGCCCGGTTGTGTTATGCCAAGCTCAGGCCCAATCACATGTACAATGCCTTGGTATTGGTGTCCAAGCCCATATAATTCTATATTATGATTTTTACAATTCTCTATTAATTTCTCCACCTGCAATCTTCCCAATTCATCTTGTATTGGTAGATGTTGATTGATGGTTGGTACATTATGATCGGCTGTTGCTATAATTAGTTTTGGTCTAAATAATGGCACGCCCCTGTTTTCAATTCCTTTAAAAGCCTGCGGGCTCGTTACCTCATGTATCAAATGTTTATCAATATACAATACCGTAATGCCACCGTCTATTTCTTTTACGGTGTGTGTATCCCAAATTTTATTGAATAATGTTTTTGCCATTTTTATAAATTCGTTTTTCTTATGTGAACCTATGTGTCTATGATTCTATGTGGTAAAAAATTAAACACATAGGCACAGTAGTAACATAGTAGAACATAGATTTAATTTGTAACCGCTATACTATTATTATACGCAGTTGCCAATTCTTTCAAATCACTATCCACAATTTCCTTTTTTATATCTGCTACTTTTTCAAATGCTTGATACAATGCATCTATATCATTTCTATCAAATACAAATCCTAAGTTTTGAAACCTATACGCCAAAGCACTTCTACCACTTCTTGCTGTTAAAATAATTTTTGAGCTATCCGCACCCACTTCATCTGGATTTATTATTTCATAGGTTTGTGCATTTTTCAAAAAACCATCTTGATGAATGCCAGATGAATGAGAAAATGCATTGCTACCTACGATTGCTTTATTCGGCTGCACAGGCATGCGCATCGTATCGCTCACATTTCTGCTCATTGGGTTTAGCAACTTTGCATTTACATCTGTATAAAAATTCAATTCTTTGTGTTGCTTTATCACCATCACCACTTCTTCAAGCGATGTGTTACCAGCTCGCTCTCCCAATCCGTTGATGGTACATTCTATTTGTCTTGCGCCACTTATTATTCCCGCAATACTGTTTGCCGTAGCCAATCCTAGGTCGTTGTGGCAATGACAACTAATAACTGCTTTATCAATATTGGATACATTGTTTACCAGAAATGCAATTTTATTTCCATACTCATGCGGCAGGCAATAACCAGTTGTATCAGGAATATTTACGGTTGTTGCACCAGCTTTTATTACGGCTTCTATTACCCTTGCCAAATATTCATTGTCTGTTCTGCCAGCATCTTCTGCATAAAATTCCACATCATCGGTATAGTTTCTTGCCCATTGTACGCATTGTGTGGCACGAGCTAAAATCTCATCTTGTGTAGCATTAAATTTAGATTTGATGTGGTAGTCAGATGTGCCGATGCCTGTATGTATCCTCGGACGCTTAGCATACTTTAATGCAGCAGCGGCTGTTTCAATATCTTTTTCTACTGCTCTGCTTAAGCCACACACTATTGTGTTTTTCAAAATTTTCGATATCGCTTCCACACTTTCAAAATCACCAGCAGAAGAAATCGGAAAACCCGCCTCAATAATATCAACGCCTAAATTTTCCAACTCAAGTGCCAAAGCCACTTTTTCTTTTGTATTTAATTTACAACCAGGTACCTGCTCACCATCTCTCAACGTTGTATCAAAAATTAAAATTTTATTTGTGTTCATGGCACTTTGTATTGTTTAAAAAAAGAGAAAATATTTTTTCTACACTTTCTCATTATTTCTAAGTTAGGATGATTATTTTTCAATACACATTCATATTTACGTTATTTTTACAGCATACAAAAAGTCTATTTTATGTTAAAACATAAGCTAGCAAAGGTTTTTAGCTATAAATTATTACAATGCCTAATCGCTCTAACAATGCCTTATTTCTCTTAATAAAATCGCTTAAAAAATCAGAAAAGCGAAATTTTAAACTATTTGCCAACAGAAATACCGAAACCGATAATTTAAAAACGGTAAAGCTTTTTGATGCATTAGATAAAATGGAGGATTACAATGAAGTGTTGTTACTGAAAAAGAACCCTGCTATTAGCAAGCAACAATTGTCTAACATCAGCGCCAATTTGTACAAGCAAATTTTAGATAGCCTACGCCTAATAAAAGATGTGGACAATATAGATTTGCAACTGCACGAGCAAATGGACCATGCCAGAATATTGTACAATAAAGGTTTGTACTTGCAAAGTTTGAATATACTAGACAAAACAAAACGCATAGCTGCAGCCAATAATCAAATAACGTATTTAATACAAGTGCTTTTTTTTGAAAAAAAAATTGAAGCATTGTACCTCACCAGAAGTATAGAAAACAGGGCAGATGAGATAGGAGAAGAATCTAAAAATGCAGCAGAAAAAATTACAAGCATAAATATACTTTCGAGCTTAGCATTAAAATTATACGGCTGGTACATAAAAAATGGGCATGCAAGAACAAAGAAAGAAGAAGACAGTATTAAAAAAATATTTAAAAATGGCTTAGCAGAAAACACTGCCTTGGTAAATACATTTTATGAAAAATTGTACTTGTACCAATGCCATTGTTGGCGAGCGTTTATTTGCCAAGATTTTTTAATGTACTATCGGTATGCACAAAAATGGGTGGATTTATTTTCGGAAGAACCGCATATGATTGAAATAGAAACCATGCATTACATAAAAGGTATGCACAATTTAATGGGAGCGCATTTCAATCTCCGCAATGCAAAAAAATTAAAGGAAA
>JAYSOC010000196.1:0-4746 GCA_043723285.1 Ferruginibacter sp.
CTTTTGCGAGGCACGAGCAAAAGATTGTAACGAAAAGCCCGAACACAAGTTGCCAAAAGTGCTATTGCCAACAGCCCAAAATCTTCTTTATATTCATCAGCAGCGTATTAAAAAATTATCAATTGGCAATTAAAAAAGGTTGCATTTAAAAATGTTGCAAGGGTTGTCAACCTTTACAGAGTACATTTATTTTGAAATTACCAATTAAGGTTGACAACCCTATTCACAAACTGTGATATTTTTAAATCTACCCTTAAAAAATTATCCACTAATAATTATCATTTTTTTTCTACCTTCAACCCATGAGATTTTTTGCTTTTTTACTTTTTTCTATTTTTAGCATTTCGGCCGCTGCGCAAACAAAATACGCAACCATTACTGGTAAAGTGCTCGATGAAAATGATATGCCATTAAATAAAGTTTCTATTGTTATTCTTGGAAAAAATTCTGGCATCGTTTCTAGCGATAGCGGAACGTTTACGATAAAAGTACCTGCACAAAAATCGTTGGCGCTTATATTTTCGTTTGCTGGTTTTGCAGAGCAACAAAAGAATTTCTTTTTGAGCAACGATGAGGTAGAAAATATTTTTATACAATTAAAAAGAAGTGGTAAAACATTGGATGTGGTAACGGTGGGCAGCGAAAAAGAAAGAAAAGAAATTGGTCTTGTAAAAATAAATCCGAAGACGGCAGTTATTTTACCAAGCACTGTTGGCGGTGTAGAGGGATTAATAAAAACTTTGGTGGGTAGCAACAACGAACTTACATCGCAATACAATGTGCGTGGTGGCAACTACGACGAAAATTTAATTTACATAAACGACTTTGAAATTTACAGACCGTACCTTGTAAGCAGTGGGCAACAAGAGGGCTTAAGCCTTATCAATCCTGAGATGACGAGGAATGTAAATTTTTACACTGGTGGTTTTCAAAGTAAGTATGGCGATAAAATGAGTAGCGTGTTGGATATTCAATATAAAAAACCATCAAGCTTTGGTGGTAGTGCGTATGTGAGTTTATTAGAGCAGGGTTTGCAATTGGAAGGCAGTTCTAAAAATGGAAAATTATCTTTCCTCGCAGCCGTGCGCAATAAAAGCAATAGAAATATTTTGAGCAATCAACCAACTACTGGTGCATACATTCCATCGGCATCGGATGCGCAAGGGTTTTTTACGTATAAAATTTCAGATAAATTACAAATAGAATTATTGGGCATTATTTCTGCATCTCGTTTTACTTATTTTCCTGAATCGGTAAAGAAAACATCGTCTGTATTTTCGCCATTTTTTACCGCCAACCTTGGGCTAGATGTATATTTTGAAGGGCAAGAAAAAGATGCATACACAACAAGCTTAATTGGTTTATCGGTTTTGCAAACGCTTAATAAAAAAACAAAATTAAAATGGATGGTTAGCCGTTTTAAAGATGCAGAAAAAGAAAATGTGGACATAGCTGCTGCTTATCTTTTTGGCGATAGAGATTTTGATAATGCTAGTCCAACTTTTGGACAAATAACCAACCCGCTTGGTGCTGGTGCATACCAAAACTATGCACGAAATTTATTGAACATAGATGTGTACAACGTAAGCCACAAGGGCAGTTACGATGCAAAACATCATTTTATACAATGGGGGTTATCGGCAGAGCAAACCAACATAAAAGATAAATTGGCGCAGTTTGAGTTTAGAGATTCGGCAGGATACTCTTTGCCATATACGCCAGGTGCATTAAGCATTTACAATGTGCAAAGCAGCACTGCAGATTTAAGTATTCAAAAATACTGTGGTTATGTGCAAGACAACATAAGACTCTTCAAAAAAAATAGTGATATTACTTTGCAAGCTGGTGCACGTTTTAATTACAATAGTTTAAACCAACAATTATTGCTGAGCCCAAGAGCACAATTAAGTTACAAACCTTTTGGCAAAAAAGATATTGTATATAAACTTGCAGCAGGTTTGTACGACCAACCGCCGTTTTACAGAGAGTTGAGAAAGCAAGATGGTACATTAAATACAAATATAAAAGCACAAAAAAGTGCGCAAGTTGTAGCAGGTGTAGATTATAATTTTAAAGGCCCAGGCAATAGAATAATGCGCCTTACTACCGAAGCTTATTACAAAGCCATGAGCAGTGTAGTGCCTTACGATATTGACAATGTAAAAATACGTTACCTCGGCAGCAACAATGCAAAAGCATACGCCACTGGTATAGAGTTTCGTTTGTTTGGAGAGTTGGTAAAAGATGCAGAGAGTTGGATTAGTGTGGGGCTTATGCGTACCAAAGAAAACTTGAACGATGATTATTTTTACGATTATAAAAACGCCGCGGGCGAAATTATTAGTGCAAATACACTTGACCAAGTTGTGAAAGACAGTGTAAAAAACGACATTGGTTTTGTACGCCGCCCAAGCGATAGAAGAATAACCGTAGGTTTGTATTTAGAAGATTATTTACCTACCAACAAAAATTTTAAAATACACCTCAATGCTATTTACGGAAGCAACATGAGTTATAATATACCAGGCTCTACCAAATATAGAAACGGGCTCATCATTGCACCGTACATAAGAGTAGATATGGGTTTTAGCGCATTGCTACTTAGTGAAAAATCGCAACGTAGAAGCCATAACCCCTTTAAAAACTTCGAAAACATTTGGGCAAGTTTAGAAGTATTTAATCTTATAAATAGAGAGAATACCATTTCTTTTCAATTGATAAAAGATTTTTCTAATACAGTATATGCTTTGCCAAATAGGCTAACTCCACGCTTGGTAAATTTTAAAATTGTAGGAAAGTTTTAAGCCCCATTTTACACATTTTTATGTTAATGTGTATATGTTGTTAAATAAGCAATCATTGTATGTATTAAATTTGGGTAAACTAATTGTTGTATGAAACAACAATATTCATTCACTAAACCAAGGTTATAAAATTGACAGAAGCTATTATCAATTTAGAAAACGTAAATCCTATTGAATTTTTCGGAGTTAACAACGGCAAGCTCGACATTCTGAAAAAAAAATTTCCTCTCCTCAAAATCTTAAGCAGAGGCACTCAAATTAAACTTAGTGGTGCATCGGAACAAATTGAAGATGCAAAAGAAAAAATTGATCTTCTTCTAAAATATTTAGAACGAAGTGGGCACATGAGCGAAAATTATTTTTCGCAAATATTGGGTGGCGATGATGAAGCGGCTATAGATAATTTTATAGATCGTAACCCCAATGATGTATTGGTGTTTGGCCCGAATGGAAAAACAATACGTGCAAGAACAGCCAATCAAAAATTGATGGTGCAAGCTTGCGATAAAAACGATATTGTATTTGCCATTGGCCCAGCTGGTACTGGTAAAACATACACGGCTGTTGCATTAGCTGTGCGTGCATTAAAAAACAAAACGGTAAAGAAAATTATTCTTACTCGCCCTGCTGTAGAAGCTGGCGAAAGCCTTGGTTTTTTACCAGGCGATTTAAAAGAAAAAATAGACCCATATTTGCGTCCGTTGTACGATGCGTTAGATGATATGATACCCGCAGATAAATTGGCGTATTATATGAGTACACGCATTATAGAGATAGCGCCGCTTGCGTATATGCGTGGGCGTACGTTGGACAATGCATTTATTATTTTAGATGAAGCACAAAATACCAACGACCTTCAAATAAAAATGTTTCTTACTCGTATAGGGCCAAATGCAAAAGCCATTATTACAGGTGATCCTACGCAAGTTGATTTACCAAAAAATATGCAAAGCGGTTTGTGGCGTGCTACAAGGTTATTAAAAAATATTGATGGTATATCCCACATAGAACTGGATGAAGAAGATGTGGTAAGGCACAAATTGGTAAAAGCAATCATTAAAGCTTACAACAAAGATGATGTAAGAATTACTGAAGAAAAAGAAGGTGCGCCAAAAAGTACATTTAAAGGAGAGCGTTAATAATTAAAAAAGTATAACAACAGTATGAAAAAAATAATATTAATTGTAATTGTTGCTATCATTTTTGTTGGTTGCAAAAACAATGATAAAATAGAATCGCCCAATAAAGTATTTGCCTCTTTTACCGAAGCTTTGTCTAAAAAAGATTTAGCAAAAGCTAGAGAGCTTTGTACAAATGAAAGTAAAACAGTGCTTGATTTTTTAGAAAAGAAATCTGGCAATATGAAAGTTTCTTCTATGGATAAATTTGATACTTCTAAAGTTTCTTTTGGCGAAGCGGTAATAAATGGAGATGAAGCAAAAATGCCAATAAAAGATAAAGAAAGTGGCGTTACAGTTGATTTTCCAATGAAAAAAGAAGATGGTGTTTGGAAAGTTGCTTTTGATATGAAAAGCCTTTTTGACATGTCGATGGAGACATTAAAGGATGAAAAATTGAATATCTCGAAAGAGAATATAGATGAAATAATGAAAAAGTTTAAGAATGTAAATTTAGACTCTTTGGAAAATGAAATGAAAAGAACTGATGATACGGTGAGAATAAAACACTAAGTAAATTGCGATTTTAAAAAAGCACTCAATTTTGAGTGCTTTTTTTTATGCCCATAAGTAAAATTTTACCAGTAAATTTGACACATGAAAAAGAATTTATTTTTTTTAGTATTACTTCTTGCATTATTTTCTTGCAATGAGCAAGAAAATAATAAACGCCCAACAAATTCTATGGATGTGGGTAGAAATTTTATACGAGCTACACTTGATGGAGATTTTGTAGCAGCAGAAAATTTGCTATTAAAAGATTC
>JAYSOC010000197.1:0-1906 GCA_043723285.1 Ferruginibacter sp.
ATAAAATTTTATAAAGAATTATTTATATGCAATTTTAATATGTTCAGCATTTTGTTTGTTTTCACAAAAAAATATTTATCCCAGCATACATAAAACAAAAAAGCTACTCCATTTAAATGAAATAGCTTTTAAAAATAGTGTAATAAAAAATTAGTTTACAAATTGAAACATATCTGCTTTTGCTTTTCTTACTTTTTTATAATTTGCTGTAGCATCCTCTGATGAGCGATATCCAATTGGTAAAATCACAACAGATGTTAATCCTTTTGCTTCCAACCCAAGTATTTCATCAAACTTAGCGGTATCAAAACCTTCCATTGGGCAAGCATCTACTTTTTGCTCAGCAGCAGCAATGAGTGCAGTACCAAGTGCAATGTATGCTTGTTTAGCCGACCAAGTTTGTTGTTGTGCTTCATTCAGTCCGTTTATGGTACCAGCAATCATGCCTTGGTATCCCGCAAGCGCTTCCATTGGAATTTCTCTTGTAGAGGCTACATTTTCTATAAAAGTTTTTGCATTGTCTGCTGTAAGTTTTGCTGGTACACAAAACACCAACACATGCGAGCATGCACCCACTTGCGCTTGCCCATAAGCTGCTGCTTGTAATTGCATTTTTATATCAGTGTTACTTACTACCAATATGGTATAAGGTTGTAAACCGTAAGAAGAAGATGATAAATTTACAGCATCTAATATCGCATTTAATTTTTCTTCTGATACAATTTCGCCATTCATAGCTTTGGTAGCGTAACGCCAGTTAAGGTTGTTTATCAAACTCATATAATTTATTTTTTTAGAATGCAAAGTTAGTGCAGTTTTAATATTATAACATCTAATATTAAAACTATTTAAAGTTAATAGTTTTAAACTATAATCATATATTATACATTTCCAAAAATTATAGTGAAGATTCTGTAAATTCGCCAACTAAAGAAAATAAAAAATTATACAATGGAAAATAACACAAATGCCGCTGTAAAGTGTCCATTTACAAGTGGTATGCTAAAACAAAGTGCTGGTGCAAGCCCCGTAAACCGTGACTGGTGGCCTAATCAATTAAAATTAAATATACTTCGCCAGCAATCGGCATTGAGCAATCCGATGGATGAAGGATTTGATTATGCAAAGGAATTTAAAAGTTTGGATTTAGCAGCTTTAAAAAAAGATATTGTAGAATTGATGACCACAAGCCAAGATTGGTGGCCGGCAGATTATGGTCATTATGGACCATTTTTTATTCGTATGGCTTGGCATAGTGCAGGTACGTATCGCATTGCCGATGGGCGTGGTGGTGCTGGTGCAGGACAACAACGTTTTGAACCCTTGAACAGTTGGCCAGACAATGTAAATTTAGATAAGGCTCGTTTGTTGCTTTGGCCTATTAAACAAAAATATGGTAAGAAAATATCTTGGGCAGATTTGATGGTACTGGCTGGCAATTGTGCATTAGAATCAATGAATTTTAAAACATTTGGTTTTGCCGGTGGCCGTGCAGATGTGTGGGAGCCACAAGAAGATGTGTATTGGGGTTCAGAAAAAAAATGGTTGGATGATAATAGATATACTGGCGATAGAGAATTGGAAAATCCACTAGGTGCAGTGCAAATGGGATTAATATATGTAAACCCACAAGGACCAAACGGAAACCCTGACCCATTGGCTAGTGCAAGAGATATTCGTGAAACTTTTGGAAGGATGGCAATGAATGATGAAGAAACGGTAGCACTTGTAGCTGGTGGCCACACATTTGGAAAAATGCATGGTGCGGCATCTGAAGATTATAAAGGCCCTGAACCTGCTGCTGCTGGTATTGAAGAGCAAAGCCAAGGTTGGACAAGTAGTTTTGGTACTGGTAAAGGAGAAGATACTATTTCTAGTGGGCTAGAAGGAGCATGGACAACTACAC